>SVCK01000068.1 GCA_015058375.1 Clostridium sp. | reverse complement strand
TAACTACTTCTTCAAGAGCTTCCATATCAAAATCGAATTCTTGTTGTTCTAAAGACTTTTCGATGTTTTCTAGAATTAACGTCACCTCCTTTCAATAAAATTTTATAACTTCCTAGTTGCAAGCACATCCGAATCCACTTCCTGGAGTAACTACTTCTTCAAGAGTTTCCATATCGAAATTGAATTCTTGTTGTTCTAAAGACTTTTCGATGTTTTCTAACATTAACGTCACCTCCTTTCAATAAAATTTTACTTATCTTACATCCAACCAATTAGCGGTTGAATTAGACTTAGCCATATACATATCTTCTGGCAATAATTGTGTAGATAAAACTTTTTTTGATTTATCATCCAACCCATCTTCAAAAGAAAATTCTTTACCAGCTATAGTTACCCTTTTCAAATAACGATTTATAATATTTTTAAACTGATCCTCGTCAAACAAGTAGCCTTCAGTACAAAATATATAATCAGAATTATTAGGATACATTATTTTAATAAATTCTTTTACAGCTTCATAATTGTTTACTTGAGATGGAAATCCACAAGTAGATATAAATATTTGTCTTTGCATTTTCATTTTATATCTATTAAGATGTATATACCCTCCATCTTCTCTAGGTGCCATCTCTGCTGTAAATATAGGGAATAACCGTTCTATAAAGCATCTCATTTTTGAAGGAAAATCATAAAATGTAAGAGGAAAACTCCATATGACTATATCTGCCTCTAAATATTTAACTATTAAATCTTCCATATCATCATTAAAAACACATTTTCCATAATTCTTCCAACAATTTTGGCATCCTACACAACTATTGATATTTTTTTCAAATAGGTGAACATAGTAAATATTTTTTTCATCTTCTAAATGTTCATTTTCTTTTAGTCCTTCTATAAATGCATTTGCCACCTTAAAACTTCTGCTTTTCTCTTTTCTACCACTACCATTAAGAACAACTATATTCATAAAATTATCCTCTCATTATCTATTTTTACCAAGCTCTTACATATTGAAATAATTCTATTACTGGAATCTACTAATTTTTGACTAACTTTTATTAAATTCTGATTGGCATCATCTTTTTTAATTTCAGTTTTTAATGTCAATTCATCATCATATTTTGCAGAACGTATGTATCTACAACGTGATTGCAATATTTTAAAAGGCTTCTTACTACCATAAGCTAATATTTCTCTACCAATAAGCCTATATACAATACCTTCTTCAAAATAAGTAAAATACATTGAATTATGGACTATTTTATAAGGATCACATTCATTAATTCCTACCCTAAATTTAAATATTTCCCTTTCCTTAGTAATAACCACAATTACACCTCCAATAGAATATGATTTTCATCAATATTCATATCTTTGATATAAGCTAATAATAACTTTTTCATTGATTCTGGCATCTCAGTAATAAGTCCACTCTTATTTCCTACTATTCCAACATCAACCTTTGCTTTGGCATAAACAATTTTTGAATCTAAACTTGTTACTTTATGATAAAATGAACAATATGCACCTTTAGGAATATCAAACCAGCTATAAATATATACCTCATTACCTACTTTTAAATCATTTTCAAATTCAATTCTAGTTTGCAAAACCGGCATTGTAAACTCTTCTCCAGTATCATTTAATGACTCATCTACATTCTTATTTTGTCTATGTTCTTTATAGAAGAAAGCTTCTAACTTACTCTTTATTGCTATATTGAATCGTGCATTTTCAAACATGCACAAATATTTCTGTGCAGTAACTTCTCCCCAATAATTACATTCTGAAAATGATACTTTATGTTTTTCAAAATATCTACGTACTAACATAAACTCACCTTATCTATCCATAAACTTAAACACTTCAATAAATTGTCACTCATATTTTTGATTATTTCTTCTGTATATAGTTTTTCTGCATACATAAAGCTAAAAGTCATATCATTTTTATGAGTTGTTATTTGAATATACAGAGGAATATCTTTGGGATTTTTTCCAATTTCAATACATTCTAATTCTCCCAACCCGTTAGGTAATACTTGAATATAATCTGTATGATAATTAATCATAACCTTAAAATAATCGCCTATTAATCGCTCTTCAAAAGTTTGCATACAATAGATATCGTTCATTCCAATACCTTGATTTTTCAATATCTCATCCACTTCTTTTTGCTTATCTATTAATCTTTGCTCAAAACATATATCTTTTGATATTTTAAATCTAATAGGCATTATCTGTGCTAAAAGTCCAATTACTTCACTAATTCCTACATAATCTACAGGTCTTCCATGAAATACTGTTGCTAATGTTATATCGTCTTTTCCTGTAGCTTGTTCCATTATTTCTGCTACAGCTGAACACATCATTGTAAATACGCTTACCTTTAATTTTTCACATGCTCTTTTTAACCTTGCTGTGTCTTCACTTCCATATTTCACATCTAAGTATCCAAATGTATCATTAGCCCTAATTTTCATTCTCACGTTATCTGTTTTAGGTGGAAGAGCAACCGCCTTTTTTCTATCCTTTAAATATTCCTTCCAAAATTCCTTTACTTTCTTATAATCACTATTTTGAGTATCATTTATAAATTTGAAGAAATCATACTTTTTAGGCTGAATAGGCAAACCATAATATATACTGAAAAGCTCATTTAAAAATACAGATAATGAAAGAAAATCAAATATTCCATGATGTATATTTATCATCATTCTTTGTTCCTTATCTTCATTTTCAAATAAAATAATCTGTAACAAAGGAAGTTCATTCCAAGAAAAATTTCTAGCATATTTATAATAATCAATATTTTCAAAATTCACATTATGAACATGACTAAAATCTACTATACCTTTGTCTTTCCATTCTAAATAAAGCTCTTTATCTTCTACAACAAATATACTTCTAAGTATTTTATTTCTTTGAATTAACTTTTCAATAGAACTTTCTAATCTTGTTGAATCTATATATTTACTATGTTTAACTATATGAATAATATTATATGGTGGAGTATTATTATCTAAATCATCTGAATTTGCCATCGCTTTTTTTCTCATAATTTTTTCTTTTCTAATAAGCTGACATTGAATTTCTGTAGCTTTTACTCTACGTACTACTTCTTCATTAATTTTTTCATTATTACTATTTTTTTCTGCTTCACCTTTAACTAATAATTCAATTTCTTTAATATTCTTTGCATTATATAATTCTCTAACATCTAAGGCAACTCCAAGCTCATTATATACTCTAGTATTAAGTTTAAATACATCTAATGAACTAGCTCCTTTTTCAAATAGATTATCTTCATAAGTCAAATCATTTTTTTCAAGTATATACTTACATATAGACAACACACTTGAATTATCTATTTTAACTTCTGTACTTAATCTATATTTTTCATATGCTTCACGCATACTATTTCTATCTAACTTTCCATTTACATTTAGCTTAAAACTCTCTAAGCGAATAATAACCTTGGGAACCATATAATTAGGTAAGAATTTTTCTAATTCCTTTTTCGCTTCATCTACCTCTAATTCTTCCCCTGTATAAAATGCAACTATCTGTTTTTCATTATTGCTATCATTTTTAACCAATAAATGAACTTCATCAACTAAAAGTTTATTCTTAAATACTTTTTCAACTTCTCCAAGTTCTATCCTATGTCCACTTATTTTTATCTGATCATCATTTCTTCCCAAACAAATATATTCACCATTTCCAACATATCTGCCTAAATCACCAGTCTTGTACATCTTATCTTGTGATACTGTTAAATCCTCTAGAAATGACTTTTTAGTCAAATCATCTCTTCCGATGTACCCATCAGATAGATAGTGACCCCCTATGTATATTTCTCCTTCTTCGCCATTATTAACTTCCTTTAAATTCTTATTTAAAATATAAACCCTATATCCACTTAAAGGTTTTCCAACGCCTATTCTTCCATCTTCTATAAAGTCACCTTTAGTAATAACCTTAGCATTTGAATAAACACATATTTCTGTAGGTCCATAAGCATTTATTACTTTAGCATTAGCTTCTTTTTGAGCCTCAAATATATTATTTACCATTTCACCTGATAAAGGTTCTCCAACAGAAACTATAGTATTTGGAAGATATAGTCCTTCTTTTTTATCCTCATAAAAATTCAGTAGATATTTCAAATGTGTAGGAGTTATTTCACAAACGTCTACATTTTGCTTTTTCCAATACTCACACAAAAGCTTTTGTGATCTTTTCACATCATCAGGTATTGGAACCACACAATTTCCAAAGAACAAAGCAATATACATCTGAACAACACTTGGATCAAAACTAAAATCAGAAAGTAAACCAATCTTTAAAATTTTTTTACTATTTTTCCTAGACTCATCTAATCCTACATCTTCAGGTAATTCAAAAAATCGATTATGGCAAGCAATAGCAGAATTTATAACACTTTGTTGTGAAACTACAACACCTTTTGGTTCACCAGTAGATCCCGAAGTAAACATAATATATGCTGTTTTTGAAGCCTTTCTAATTTCAAACTCAGTATATGCTTCATTCTTAATATCAGTGTTAATATTTTTATTTAAGTCTTTCCACTCTATATAATTTATTTCGCATCCAATTTCTTCAACCACTTCTTTAATACGCTGTTTCTTTTCTGCTATTATCAATGTAGAATTACTTATTTTCATCATATTAGCTATACGCTTTGGAGGATAGTTTTCATTTAAAGGCAAATAAATTCCTCCTGCTTTATAAATCGCTAATATTAATAATATAACTTCTCTACCCTTAGGGAAGTCTACTGCAACTACTATGTCTTCATCCCAGCAACTAAGGTTGCTCAATTTTCTTGCAAGGCATGAAGAATAAATATCTAGCTCTTTATAACTCATTTCTCCATACGAATCAGAAATTGCAATTCTATCTTCGTACATTTTAGCTGAAGACATAAATACATCAGCAATTCCATTATGTAAGTTTTCTTTTATTTGCTGCACCATTTCTCACCTCCAATCATTTTTCCCTTACTCATACTATGAAGTTAATCCGCCATCTACAGTAATTACTTGTCCATTTATATAACTTGATAAATCTGATGCCAAGAAAAGTACAACATTAGCTACATCTTCTGGCTGTCCTAATCTTCTTAGTGGCACATTCTTCTTTATGCCATTTAAATTAGGTAAATCTTTAGTCATGTCTGTTTCTATATATCCCGGAGCAACAGCATTAACTCTTACATTTTTCATTCCAAGCTCTTTTGATAACGCCCTTGTAAATCCAATTATTCCTGCTTTTGCTGTACAGTAATTACTTTGTCCTCTAACTCCTGTTAATCCTGCAACAGAACTAATATTAATAATTACACCTTTACGTTTTGCAAACATAATGAAAGCAACTTCATGAGTTAAATTGTAAGTACCATCAATAGTAACATCTAAAACAGATTTCCACTCTTTCTTATTTTGCATCAACATTAAGTTATCCCTTGTTATTCCTGCATTATTAACTAATACATCTATTGTTCCTTCAATATCCTGTATCTTTTTAACTGTATCTATACATTGTTGTTCATCACATATATCTGCTTTTATTGCAACTATAGTACTATCAGGATATTTTTCTTTTATTCTATTAACAGTATTATTAGCTTCTTCATCATTACTTCTATACATAAAATAGACCTTACTTTTCTCTGAAGCAAATGATTCACATAACTTAGAACCAATACCTCTACTTCCTCCACTTATAAGTACTACTTTATCTTTTAATCCTATATCCATTGCCATACCCCACTTATAATATTACCTGTATCGTTATATCCATTTACAAGAATTGTTTTCAATTTTTTATCTTTCTTTTGCATATTAAATCTAGTATTTTCTTTAAATATACCTCTAGTTGGAGGTAGACATTGATTTTTTAAACTTACAGCAGCTGCTGCAGAATTCAGCATAAAGTTACCACCTAAATTTGTTCCAAAGATACCTTGAATTGCTACAAGTTCTGTATCTTCATTAAAAGTATCTATTACTGCTTTATATTCTTCTAAATCTAGACTTTTATTTCCACATGTACATGTAAATACTGCATCAATATCTTCAGGTTTAACTTCAGCATCTGACATAGCAATTTTCATAGCCTTTGCAAAATCTTCTGACGAAAACATAGATAATTCAGCATCAGCACTTATAGGATAAGTATTAACTTCACCATTCATTCTTGCCACATTATGTACTTTAGCTCTAATATCAGCAAATCCACTTAAATAACATTTCTTTTCATCACTATTTTCACTATGTTCTAAAGACTCTAGAATCATACTTACTGCTAATTCTCTAACTACAGAACCCTCAGCTTCATCTAATAGCTTTGTAAAATGATCACTATCTCCATTTAAGTGACTTAATGTTCTATAAAATTCCAAATTTTCATCAAGACATATATTAAAACTTCCTGTCAATATATAATCAGCTTCTCCACTTTGAAGAACCATTCTCGATAATAATAATGAATCTGAAGATGGTAATACTGAACAAGGACCTTTTAATCCATATTTTATAGCAATCCCTGAAAGTAATGAGTTCCCTACTGAATATGAAAAATCAATTGGACTTACATATTCTGCGCCTTTTTCATAAAGATTTCTTAAGATTCTCAATACATTTTCAAGACTAGAATTATGAGTTGAAAATATAATTCCAAATCTATGTTCATCTACTCCTTCAAAATCATTTCTTTCCATTATAGAATTTGAAGAAACATATGCAATACTAGAAGTTCTATTCATTCTTCTTACTTGCTTAGCAATTGGCTTTGTAATTTTTTTTATATTAAATTGTATATTAGGTTCCCAATTTTCATCTGGATAAAATAATGTTTTTTCAAAATCCATTCCATCAGGAATTACTGGGCTCATAACGTTAAAATCCTTAAGAATAACTTTTTTACAATTCATTTTTCTCCCCCTGTAAAATGTAGGATAGTATTCCTTTAGCTACAACTTTTCCATCTACTTTAACAACTGAACTTACTTTTATATAATTACTTACTTGTTGAATTATCTTGGATTCTATAATTAATTGATCTCCTGGATGTACAGGTTTAATAAATTTAGTTTTTTCTACAGTTGTTAAATATCCATATTTTTTTTCAACTTTTTCTTTACAATTATTAGTATCTACCAACATAAATCCACTAGCTTGTCCCATAGCTTCAATTAAAAGTACTCCTGGCATTATTGGATGTTCTGGATAATGTCCTGGAACCCATGGTTCATTAAAACTAACGTTTTTTAATACCTTAGAATATTTCATATATTCAATTTCTAAAACTTTATCAACCAATATAAATGGATATCTATGTTTTACAACGTCTAAAATATTCATAATCTTATTTCTCCCCTTCATTCCACTTTTCAACACCAATTGAAGCTGCACATCCTGCAAATGCAAATGAATTAGAAATAAAATAATCATACGGAACTGACTCTGACTGATTTCTTACAAGAGTAATCTTTGATTCATCAAAGTCCATCTTGTCTTCAGCAGAAATTGATACAGGCATTTTTCCCTCAACTAGTCCTTTCATTGAACATACAAATTCAATAATTCCACTTGCACCTAAACAATGTCCAATCATTGATTTTGTTGAAGAAAACCATATATGATCTATATTGCTATTGTTTTCTTGTAATTCAGTTAATGCTTTTAATTCCATAGAATCATTTGCATTAGTTGCTGTTCCATGAGTATTTACATATAGTTTTTCATTCACTTTACTATCTCTTTTATTTAATGTTTGTTGCATGCACCATAATGCACCTTTTCCTGTTGGATCTGGTGAAGTTATATGATATGCATCATTTGAAGTAGTGTAACCAAATACACGACCAAGGATAGTAGCCCCTCTCTTAATTGCCGATTCTTCACTTTCAAGCATTACAAAAGCGGCTCCTTCACCAATTGTAATACCATCATGTCCCTTATCAAAAGGACGACATGGCTTTGAACTCAAATTCAACATTGAATTAAATCCACTTAAACTAAGATCACTTAAAGTTTCAATTCCTGAGGCAACAACCACATCAGCTTGGTTGCTCTTTATTAATCGATAAGCTGTACCAACTGCCATAGTTCCTGATGCACATGCTGTATTTATTGTCAAAACCGGTCCACCAATGCCTAGTTTATCTGCAAAATAATATGAACAATCAGTAGCATTAAAATCTAAGATATCAGTTCCTCTTTTTTTCAATAACTCTATATTTTCATTAGCCTGATCAACATTAAAACCTTCCTTTAATCTAAGTTGTAATTCAAGCCTTAAACTTCCAATGTTAGCTGATGCCATACAAAATCCAACTCTAGAATCAAGCTTTTCAATATCCTCTTTAGTCATATGTGCACTTTTAAGCATTTCTTCACAGGCAATATCCCCCATTTTTTTATGTTTGGCTTCCCATCTTAAATCTTCACTTAAATGTACTTCTCCTGCATATGTAGATTGATATGAAAATTGTTTAAGTATATCACTTTGATGAATTCCTGTAACTCCATCGATACAATTTTTATAAAACTCATCAACATTATTTCCATTAGGAGCTACAACACCTAAACCAGTAATTACAACATTCCTATCACTATTCATTAGCACCATCTCCATTATCACCTTTGCTTAGCATATCAATTACTGCTAAAGCTAAAGTATTTACTGATTTATAAACCTCTTTATCAGAATTAGCATCAAGTTTTATTCCATATAAATTTTGAATTCCTACCATTATTTCTAATCCATCAATAGAATCCAATCCTAAATTTTCAACATCATCTTCTAAATCATCATTTTCAAATAAAGGCATATCATTACCTATTTCATCTGCAGTAACATCTAACATTAATCTGTCAATAAGCATTTCCTTTATATCACTCATAATCATTTCCATTGTATATTCTTTACCATTGTACATTACACTATTTGCCATAATATTAAACACTCTCTTTCTTTTTTATCTTATTTCTTTTAAACATAAATTTATTTCTTTTTCTATTTTATAAATTTCCTTAAGTATACTTAAAAACAAATCACATTGTTCTACACTTGAACCTCTTGCATATCTAACTTTGAAAGCAATTTTTTTCCAAAGCACTTCCGACTCTTTTAATAACTTTACTGCCTTCTTAATATTAGGTGACTGTTTTTTTAATCTTTTTAAGAATTCTTCATAAATACTTCTATAAAAAGTTCCATTTAGCTCATCCTGTCTTCTTATTAACAAGCAATTAGACTGTAAAAGTAGAGATAAATATTTTATGTGATTTGCAGAACCTTCTTTAGCTCTTTTATTTATTCTTTCAACAAATCCAATAAATTTTTCTAAATTTTCTACACATCCTCCATTACTTAAAGCCTTTTCACCCTGAATTTTTATTGATTCTAAACGCTTATCATTTGTAATTTGAACATCAGAATTTTCTTTGATATCATACCATAATCCATCTTCTAAACTACTTATTGACTTTTTAAACATTGCTTGTCTTAATTTAGCCATAGATATTTCATGTTTCTTATTAGTCATGATATCAAATACTGTTACCATTTCCTTTTTTAAATCATATCCAAGCATAATCACCATATGATATCTATTATGATTTTTTTTAATATCCTTTATATAATCCATATAATATATATCACAATTGATTAATGCTGGTTCGCCTTTGGCTACTTTAGATAATATTTCTATATCAAATGGAAAATCATTTTTTTCATTATCATTTCCTAATTTAAAATATTTCTTCTCACAAGGAATATTTAATAATTCACAACAATTTGTCTCTGCCTCAAAATCACGGCCTTGCATTCCTACTAAATCTATCCCTCTAAATGTCGCCTCTCTCATTTGAAAGTCTAAACCATTCCCCAATGAAAAAATATCTATCGGATCTATTTCATAACCTAAATGATTTAGTAATATTGAAAATGTTTGTCCTCGACAATCGCCAGATTTTCTGTCAACTTTATATGATTTAAGTTCTATACTAGCTTTTTGGGGAATTTCATAAGTTAGCATATTACCCCATCCTTCATAACAATTTGTCTTGTCCCATATTCAGCAAATTTATCAGAATGTGTTACCATTATTATTGTTGTTTTAAATTCTTTATTTATCTTCATAAATATTTCCATTATCTGCTCACTGCTAACAGAATCAAGATTTCCAGTAGGTTCATCTGCAAAAATCACTTGAGGATTTGTATATAAAGCTCTAGCTATAGCAACTCTTTGTTGCTGACCCCCTGATAATTCATACGGATATGAAGATTCATATTTAGATAGACCAACCATATCTAAAACTTTTCGCAATCTATCAATATCAAGTTTTTCTTCCTTAATTAATGAAGGTAAAAATACATTATCTGCCACATTCATTTCTTCCAACAAATTATAAAATTGATAAACAAATCCCATATCAGTTCTTCTAAGTTCAGACATTTCCTTATCATCCATTTTAGTAAGATCTTTTCCTTTTAAATAAACTACTCCATCTGTTAATGGTTCCATTCCACTAAGCAAATATAATAAAGTACTCTTTCCAGATCCAGATGGACCTGTAATTGTTACAAATTCACCACTTTCAATGGATAATGATAAATTATGAATAACTGTATTTTCTACAGTACCTGTCTTATAAACTTTTTTAAGACCTTCAGCTTTTATTATCTCCATACTTTTAAACTCCCTTCATCAGATTCTACATTTTCAATGTTTCAACAACCTTGTTTTTATTAAGATTTGCCGATTTATAAGCTAAAATAATATTTAACAATGATACTAAAGCCATGATTATAAATAATGCTATAAATATTTCTATCTTTATATTTATTTCTATAGGTAAATCTGCAATTTCCATTAAGTTTTCTAATGGTTTCTTTATGCCTATCATTACTATTACTCCCATGCTATAACCTATCAAGCTACTAAACAATATTTCTTTTATAAACATATTTTTCAAATGCTTTTTACTATATCCATTAGACATTAAAATTGCAAATTCTTTTTTTCTAAGCATATAGCTCAATTTGTAATTACTATATATTCCAGTAACACTTGTCAAAGCTATAATTATTGAGAATGCTATGAAAAATACTATTATCTGCATTCCATTAGTAACATCATTTTCTTGCATATTACTTACATCTTTAAATACATATTTACGATTTAACAATATTCCATCTATGTCTTCTTCTATTTGATCTGGATTTTCTCCCTTTAAATAGATAGTATTATAATCTTTTACCTTTTTAAATTCACTTTCAGCCCTTGTCATGTAAATCATATCACCTAAGTCTTGTAATGACTGACATACTCCTGCAACATAATATTCCTTAGTCAATTCACCATCGCTTAAAGTTATATAATCTCCTACTTTTTTATCAAATCTATTGCTTAAAACTTGACTTAATATAATATTTTTGCCATTCGAAAAAGATTCTTCATTAACATCATCAGCCCAAGTCAAATGTAAATTCATAAAATCATTATCAAATTCTTCAACATCATCAATCCCAACAACTTTAACTTCTCTATCTTCAGAATCTGCTTTAATTGTTATTTGACTTACAGAACATCTATAATATGAAAGTACAGAATCTAAATTTGTTATTGATTTAATTTCTTCATCCAATAATCCCCTATCATCAGTCGTTCTAACAAAAGCATCAGATTTATAATCCTTATAAAAACCTACCATAGCACTTAAAACTGAATAACTTAATGTACCTACAATAGTTATGAATAAGCAAATAACAGTGGCAAGTGTCAACGTCTTTCTTAAATATATATTACTTGCTACATTCTTCATTGCCATTACTGTCAAACCTCTTTTAGGTTTTTTAAACAATAGTTTCATCACTATATGCATAAGAGCTTTAAATCCTTTTATCAATGCAAAAATCAATATAACAGTATAAACAAGAATTAATAATATATTAGTAGTTTTCATAAAATAAGCTGCTACTATTAAAAATGGTATTGCCACAAGACATATATATGATAATTTATTTACCTTTTCTTTTTTTATATCAGCAGATGTATTTTCAATTAACAAAGTTCTATCTGATTTCTTAAGTATTTTAATTGTTGGTCTTCTAAAGCTTATTTGTGTCAATCCTAAAATCACAATACTTGTAGTTAAAACTGCAACAATCATAAACACTAAATCTATTCCATCAAATGGATTACTCAAGCCAACCCCATACTTACTAAAAACAAGAATACTTATAGTACCTAATATCATTCCAACTATTATTCCTATAATTGATATTCTTACTGCCAATTTAGAAAACAACTTTACAATTAGTTTTTTCTCTGCTCCATTACTTCTTAAAGTTCCTATATATTTTGAACGTTCTGTAACAAATATCAAGCCAATAGACTTTAGAATATCTATAGCTATTAATAATATAAATATGAATATCACAGAATCAACTGCATAATACTGTTGCATATTACCAGAAACATATTCATTATCTATAGAATCTTGAATAGTAAAATCTTTATTAAAATCTTGAATTTTACTTTTTACATTCACACCATTTTTCAAATTATAACCATATGCTACTGTAACTTTATCTGTATCTAATCCAACTAATTTTTTTGCTGTTTCATAATTTAATATAGCCATATCTTCATTTGCTTTAACAAAATAATTGTCTTTTGGTGCCAAAACCACATTATATGATTCAGTTGAAGAAAGAACTGTAATAGTTACCTTATCTCCTTGTGAAACCCCAATCTTTTCTGCAAGTTTTGGTGTTATCATCAAATCATTACTTCCTAAATCCTTTGAAAATTCAACATTTCCTTTTCCAAGATTTACTTCACCAAAAACATGTACAAATTCACTATATTTAGTTCCCCAAAGAGTAAAACCTGTTTTCTTC
>SVCK01000007.1 GCA_015058375.1 Clostridium sp. | reverse complement strand
CAATGGAACGTTATTTTAATACTTTAAAGCGCGAACTTATTAATCAACATTATTATCATAATGATCAAGAACTAAATGATGGTATTTATGATTATGCGTATGTGTGGTACAACCATTTACGTCCACACACTTTCAACAATGAATTAACTCCATTTGAAGCAAGATTTAAAAATAATTAGGTTAAAGTGTTACAAAAATGCTTGACCACAACAACTCAACTTTCCAGTAACATACTGCTATGGTATATATTTATTTTGCCACAAAAATCTGTTATTTTTTTGTAATTTACAGACTTTTTTTCACAAAGTCACGAGATCCTAAAATATATAAGCAATTGTTTTTAGAAAATATGTTTCAAAATAGCGTAGCTTATTTAATATTTTTTTTAATTCATTTTGATTTTTCAATTCTTGTCTCATTTAACGGATACCAAATATATATTTGATTTCTATCTGATTTCTTTTTGATACCTATGATATTGAAAATCAACCTTATATTGGTTAATTATATTTTAACACAAAAATAGACAACTAACTTCGAAAACGAAGTTAGTTGTCTACAGACTGAGAGACAGTGATACTTAATTCACTGTCTCTCTTATTAAATAGTTTTATATATCATCAAATCTATTTTTTAATCAAATATTATCTTTCCCAAGGCTTTGTATTTAAATATTCTATAAATGGTTCTCTCAATTCCGATTTTCTTAAAGCATATTCTATTGTTGCTTGTAAAAATCCTAATTTATCCCCCACATCATATCTTTTGCCTTCAAAATTATATGCATACATAGCTTCTTGACTTATTAATATCTTTAATGCATCTGTTAATTGAATTTCTCCACCTTTTCCTGGTTTAGTATTTTCAAGTATCTCGAATATTTGAGGAGTTATTATATATCTTCCTAATATTGCTATATTACTTGGTGCATCTTCTTTACTAGGTTTCTCAACTAAATCCTTAACTTTATATACTCTATCCTCTATATGAATTCCATCAACAATTCCATATTTAGATACATTTTCTTCTGGAACAGACTGAACGCCTAATATTGTTGTTTTATATTCATCAAAACAATTTATAAGTTGCTTTAGACAAGGTACTTCACTATGAACTACATCATCACCTAATAAAACTGCAAAAGGTTCATTTCCAACAAAAGTTTTTGCACAATGTATTGCATGCCCTAATCCCTTTGGTTCCTTTTGCCTTATGTAATGTATATCAACCATATCAGATATATCTCTTACAAGTTCTAACAATTCAGATTTGCCAGCTTTTTCAAGTTCCATTTCTAACTCTACAGATTTGTCAAAATGATCTTCAATACATTTTTTATTTCTACCTGTAATTATTAGTATTTCTTCAATTCCTGAAGCTATTGCTTCTTCTATTATATATTGAATAGTAGGTTTATCAACTATTGGAAGCATTTCCTTTGGCTGTGCTTTAGTTGCTGGTAAAAATCTTGTTCCCAAACCAGCTGCTGGTATAATTGCCTTTTTCACTCTCATCTTTTAGTCTCTCCTAACATCATAAATCTCCTAAAATAAATTCTATCACAAATAGAAAATTATATCCATATTCATAATTTGACCATTTATTAAAAATATTGCTTTTTTACTTATTTCCTCATTTATATCACTTTAGGAAAGTTAAATTAAGCAAATAAAAAAAAGTCCATAAAAAATGAGGATTCAACGAATCCTCATCTTCACATTATTTTTATGATATAATCTCTTTACTATCCTATAACAGCCTTTACTGCATTAGCTATAGCTGTTGCAATAGTACTTTGTCCTGAAGAACTACTCAATTTTGATACATCACTTGGACTTGATATAAATCCACATTCAATCAATATAGATGGCATACTTGTATTTCTGCATACAAATAAATTTCCATCTTTAGCTCCTCTATTTGTAAAATGTCCAGCACTAGCTATAGAATTACATACTGATCTTGCTAAATTCGAAGACTTATTAACTTTATCATTAATATTACTTGGTCCTCTATATCCAGAATCTGAATTTCTAGTTGAATAATATACTTCTACTCCATTAGCACTTGGTTTGTCAAATTTATTTTGATGAATACTTATAAATAAATCTGCCTTTACATTCTCTGCAATTCTAACTCTGTTAGCTAAACTTTCACCAACTTTAGTATATTCAGCTGCAAAAGGTGTTCTTGTAAAGATTACAGTATATCCTTTAGCTTCTAAAGCTGATTTTGTTTTTAATGCAATTGCATCATTTAACAATCTTTCATAATATGTGTTATTACCTACAACTGCAGTAGCACCTTCATCTCCACCATTATTATGACCCGGATCTAGTACTATAACTTTTGAAGGCTTTGTTTTATTATAAAATATCTTTGAAATTTCATGACTACTTCCATCATTTCCTATAGCTTGTACGGAAACTGTATGTGCACCTTTAGTATAACCATCTAATTTTAACTTTGTTGTAAATCCACACATTGAACTTTTTTGATATCCTGGATAAAACATTAATACATCTGGCCTATTTATAGTCGCAGTTATAGTCGAAATCTTTTTGCCATCGATACTTACATTTATATTTTTTACTCCTGAATCATTTAAAGCCCAACCTGTAAAAACTAAAGTATTTGAATTTTCAATATAATTATCTGTTGGTGCATCAATACAACTTATTGGTTTTTTCTTAACAACATTTATAGTTGAAGTTCTAAAAATCTGCGTATTATCTTTTCCTATAGCAACAACCTTAATAGTTCTTCTACCAGGTGCTATTGTATTTAAATCAACATCCACAGAATATCCACTATTTCGAGAATTGGTATAATCCGGATAAACTTTTTGAACATCTGGTCTTGATAAATTAGCTGTTGTTACTGATTTCTTAACTCCATCAACATAAACAACAACTTCTTTAACTCCTGCCGGATTCCAAGTCCATCCCTTTACTGTAACTGATTTAGTAGTTACATTACTATTATCAGCAGGTGTATCAAGTTCTATTTTTGACTCTTTATTGACTATATTAATTTTAATTTGCGTACTATGCTTACTTCCATCACTTGCTACTTGTTCTACTTTTATAGTTCTTTGTCCTTTTGCTATGTTTGTGACATCAATATCAGTACTATATCCACTTTCCTTTGAATAAGGATATTTTGGATATGCTTTTTGAACATCTGGTCTTAATAAGTTAGCTGTTGTGGTTTTCTTTAATACTCCATCAACATAAATATTTATACTCTTTATTTCAGTATTACTTATTGCCCATCCTGAAACATTTAACGTACTATTACTAACATTTAAATTTGATGTTGGCATATCTATGCATGTTATTGCTGAAAGCTTATTTATCTTCACTATAGTTTGTGTACTTGTCTTTTGACCATTTCCTGCTACTTGTTCTACTTTTATTATTCTTTGTCCTGCTGCTACATTTGAAATATCAATATTTTCACTAAAGCCACTAGTTGCTGAATTTGTATATTCTGGATAAGCTTTTTGAACATCTGGTCTTGATAAATTAGCTACTGTTGTTTTCTTTAATGCTCCATCAACATAAATATTTATTT
>SVCK01000067.1 GCA_015058375.1 Clostridium sp. | reverse complement strand
CGCCAGCGTTCGTCCTGAGCCAGGATCAAACTCTCAATAAAAAGTTTAATCTAATGCTCTAAAAACTTACTCATAAAAGAATTGCTGGTTTTTAACTTATCTATATATCTGTTCAATTTTCAAAGACCAATTTATCTTGTCACACCCAAGCGACTCACTTATCATATCACCTTATGTTACAACTGTCAACATTTTTTTAAAACTTTTTTTAACTTATTTTTTTATACTCTCCTCTATTATAAATGCTGTATCCTCAATAGCTCTTTTAGTCACATCAATTACTCTACATCTTAATCTTTTAACTATCTTATCTAAAAAATCAAATTCTTTTAATATTCTATCTTCCCCAGCATACTGTATTTGGGGCAATATCTTGCTAAATTTATCTATTCTTTTTTTTCTTATCTCCATTAATTCTAACGGATCTATAGTCAAACAAATTATTTTCTTTCTATCCAATTCAAATAATTTCTCTGGAAGTTTCACTTCTGGTACTATAGGAATATTAATTGCTTTTATTCCTTTATTAGCAAGATACATACATAATGGTGTTTTTGCAGTTCTTGATAATCCTATTAGGATCACATCTGCTTTTTCTAACCCACTATAATCCTTACTATCATCATATTGAATTGCAAATTCTATTGCCTCTATTCTCTTAAAATATTCTTCATCAATTTCTCTTATTGCTCCTGGTATGTAACTAGGTTCACATTCTAATGCATTAGAAACATTACTAATAATTGGCTCCAAAATATTTATAACAGAAATATTTTTATTACAAGCTTTTATATGCAGATATTCTCTCACTTTAACATTAATTATAGTTGACACTATTACTACTTTATCAGAATCCTGTATTTCTTCTATTATTGTATCAACTTCTTTCTCTGTATCTATATATGGATATCTTTTTACTTCAACTTTTCCTTTAAATTGACTTGCAACAACTAATGATACTTGATTAGCAGTTTCTCCTATAGAATCAGATATTGCATATATATACAACATAATTATCTCTCCTTAATAACTTTAATTAGAACTTATAGTGAATTTTGTTTTTCCATGTGATACACTTAAATCAAATAAAGATTATTAGGAGGTATATATGAAGAATACTAAATTAATTAGCATCGGAGCTCTTCCTTTTATGTGGACTATTTATTTCTTATTTGAATTACTTACTGGCAGAATAACCTCAACATCATCTTTTGTATTTAACTGTATTCTAATTTTATTATTTTCTATAGTAGGATATTTTATATATACTTTAAGCACAAAATATATGGAGGGTTTTTCAAATAAAACCATCATAATTATATTTAGTCTATGTACACTTATCGATCAACTGATTAAGATAATCATAAAATTATTTTATTTTAATAATAACTTTACAATCGTTCAAGACATGCTTTCTTTCTCTCCAATAATAAATACAAAAGGTTCGTGGTTAAATGCTAGATTTAATACATCTATTAGCTTTACATTTCTAATTGTGATTAATGCTTTAGCTCTATTACTTCTATATGAATTGTTCAAATACTCTTTAAGTAAAAATTACAAATCTTTTTGGTGTGATATAGCTTTTATATTTCTATTTGCTGGAGCATTATGTTCTTTAATAGATAAAGTATTTTATGGTGGTAGTCTAGATTTCATAGGAATTTGTAATTTATTTGTTGCGGATATAAAAGACATCTATATAAATATTGGCTTATATTCCTTCATTATATACACATATCATAGTGGCTATTTAACATCTGAAGATAATTCAACTTTAAAAGATGACTTAAATAGTATAAAATCATTTTTGATTTTCGTTAAAGATGATTTATTTTTGTTAATAAAGAAAAAGCATTAATATAAAATAGGATTTTACTAAAATAGTAAAATCCTTTTTTATATTAATGCTAAGCAAGTTCTTATTAGAGGTTCCTTCTTTTGAAGTGACCCTTTGGTGGCTTACCGGGGAATCGAACCCCGGACACCTTGATTAAAAGTCAAGTGCTCTACCGACTGAGCTAGTAAACCATATTACTGGCAACGTCCTACTCTCCCACACAGTCTCCCATGCAGTACCATCGGCGCTATAGAGCTTAACTTTCCTGTTCGGAATGGAAAGGAGTGTTTCCTCTACGCCATCATCACCAGATCCATTTTTCCCTCAACAAGTCATTATTATATAGACTTTTTACTAATAAGTCAACATTTTTTTTATTATCATTATAAAATCATATTTTCCCCATTTTTCAATTTAATATAGATGTGAATCTATATTAAATTGAAACTACACTTACTTAAGTTTGTTTATATATTTCTTTATTACTAAGCAAGATTTCTCAAATTTATCTTTTTCATCTTCATTTAAATCTATTTCAACAATTTCTTTTATACCTTCATGATTTATTACAGCTGGTACTCCTGCATATAAATCATACTGTCCATATTCTCCATCTAAATATGCAGATACTGGTATAATTTTATTTTCATCATCTAAAATAGCTTTTACTATATAAGCCACAGTAGCCGCTATCCCATAATATGTTGTACCTTTTCTATTGTATATTTCCCATCCAGCTTTTACTGTCTTTGTTACAAATTCATCAAAATTCACTTTTCCAAATCTATTTTCATTATCCAATATTACTTTATTAAATGACTTTCCTCCAACAAAGACATGAGACCATGGTATCATCTGTGAATCTCCATGTTCACCCATAGAATATGCTTGAACACTTCTTGGATCAACATTTATAAGTTCTCCTATAAACTTTTTCAATCTAGCTGAATCAAGTGCAGTTCCTGTTCCTATAACCTTATTCTTAGGTAATCCAGACAACTCTTTTACGTAATATGAAATTACATCTACAGGATTTGATACAATTATAAACTTTCCATTAAATCCACTATTAATCACAGGTTTAACTATTGATTTTGTAATTTTAGCCGATGTCTCTAAAATTTCTAATCTACTCTCTATTTTGCCTTGAGGAGCACTTGCAGTAATTATAACAATATCAACATATTTACAATCTTCATATTGCCCTAATCTTACATTGGTATATTTATTCAAATACTCCATAGAATCACTCAAATCCAAAACTTCACCTTTTGCCTTTTCAGTATTTATATCAATCATTAAAATTTCATCACAAATACCTTGATTCACAAGACTAAAAGCTATACTAGATCCTACTAGCCCTGTTCCAATAATAGCAACTTTTCTACTTTTTAAATTCATTATTAGCCCACCTTTTATTTACTTTTGTAAAATATTATAACAAATAAGTTTATTCTTATTTAGATTCTTGAAATTAATTAATTTAAAATATTCGACAATTAGTAATGAATTTATCAAAAAAAATAGCACTATATTTATATAGTACTATAATTTCTCCTAATATTTTTTGTTATACATAATTTAAATATAATGTTTCAAATTTATCAACATAAAAAAAGACTATCAATAATGATAGTCTTTTAATGGTGCGCCATCACGGGTTCGAACCGGGGACACCCTGATTAAGAGTCAGGTGCTCTACCAACTGAGCTAATAGCGCATATACTTACCTGGCAACGTCCTACTCTCCCACACAGT
>SVCK01000066.1 GCA_015058375.1 Clostridium sp. | reverse complement strand
TTTAAAAAATGTAAAAGAAAATTTATTTAGAGTTATAAAAACTGGATATAATGACAATAATACGTATAGTGCTTATGATGTGAAATTGAAAGAGGATTCAACATCTTTTAAAATAAAAGATGGAGATAAAGAATATAATTTTGTTCTTCCAATGGTGGGAGCACATAATGTTTTAAATGCTTTACTTGGAATAGCTGCTGCAAAGGAACTAGGGGTTTCTTATGATCAAATGCTTGAAGGATTAAAAAGTATAGAAGCAACATCAATGAGACTTGAATTTAAGAAGGCAAATGGATATACAATAATAAATGATTGTTATAATGCTAGCCCTGATTCAATGAGAGCAGCATTAGATGTATTGAAAAACAGAACAGGGAAAAGAAAGATAGCTATACTTGGTACTATGAGAGAACTTGGTGATGAATCAAGTAGAGCACATAGAATTGTTGGAGAATATGCTAAAGAAACAGCTGATATTTTAATCACTACAGGTGAATATGTACATGATTATAAAGCAGGATTTGGAGAAGAAAATATTATAATATACGATAGCAAGGAAGAATTAATTAATAATATTTGTGAAATTGTAAAAGATGAAGATGTGATTTTAGTAAAGGCTTCAAGAGGAGCTAAATTCGAAGAAATAGTAACAAAATTAGAAAAATAAGAAAAAGAGTAAGGAGGTGGACTGCCTATTTTAAGGCAGTAACTCATGGGGGAATTATTAAATAATAAAATTTTAATATCGTTTGTAATTGGTTTAGTGGTATCATTAATACTTGGACCTGTAATAATACCGGCACTTCATAAATTGAAATTTGGCCAAAATATAAGAAAAGAAGGACCTAAAAGTCATTTGAAAAAAGCAGGAACTCCAACAATAGGAGGTTTAATATTTATTATATCTATAGTTGTAGTTATGATTTGCATGAGATATTCAGTAACAGATAAAGCAATGATAGTTCTTTATGGAACTCTTGCATTTGGGCTTATTGGATTCTTAGATGATTTGCTAAAAATAATTCATAAAGATAATGAAGGATTAAAAGCTGGTCAGAAATTCACATTACAAATTATTTTTTCAATAGCTGTAGCTATTTATGGATATAAAGTTTTAGGAACAACTGTTTCTATTCCTTTTGTAGATTTTAAGTGGAATATGGGAATATTTTATATACCATTTGTAATATTTTATTATGCGGCAGTTACTAATGCTGTTAATTTGACTGATGGTTTGGATGGATTAGCAACATCAGTTACAATATTAGTACTAACTTTCTTTGCAATATTTGCTTATAAAGTTGATATGATTAGTGTAAGTGTGTTTAATGCTGGATTAATAGGTGCTTTAATTGGTTTCTTGAAGTTTAATGCTTTTCCGGCTAAAGTATTTATGGGAGACACAGGATCTCTAGCTTTAGGTGGTGCAATATCAACATTGATGCTTGTATTAAAATCACCTTTCTTAGTTATAATTGTAGGTGGAATATATGTTATAGAAACTTTATCAGTAATTATTCAAGTTACTTCATTTAAGATGACAGGAAAAAGAGTATTTAAAATGTCGCCAATACATCATCATTTTGAACAATGTGGTTGGTCAGAAGTTAAGATTGTTACAGTATTTTCATTAGTTACATTTATTTTGTGTATTATTGGTTTCCTTTCTCTATAAGTAAAATTAATGGAGGATTTATAGATGGGTAGAGGTATTAAGGTAAAGAAAAAATTGGGTAGTATGGATTATGGAATATTTTATTCTGTACTTATTTTACTTTCGGTTGGAATAGTTATGGTATATTCAGCAAGTTCTTATTATGCAATGTTTAAGTATAAAGATAGTACAATGTTCTTGAAAAAGCAGATATTTTCTTCTTTGTTGGGATTATTAGCTATGTTTATTTTTATGAATATAGACTATCATAAAATAAAAAAAATCACATTTCCTTTGATGGTAGCTATTATTCCTTTGTTAATGATAGTGTTTGCATTCGAACCTGTAAATGGAGCTCAAAGATGGATTAAGTTAGGACCTTTATCATTTCAACCTTCAGAAATTGCTAAATATGTAGTTGTATTCTTTCTTGCAAGGAGTTTATCAACGATAGGCGATAAAATTAAAAATTTTTTTGGAGGAATTGTAAAATATATAGTAATAGCAGGGTTTTATGCAGGATTAGTATTGATACAGAAAAATTTAAGTATTGCATCTCTTATAATGATAGTTTCATTTATAATGCTTTTTGCCGCTGGAGGTAAAATTAAACATTTATTTGGATATGTACTGCCAGTATTGGTAGCGGCAGCATTAGCATTTGCATTGATACCAGATTACAGAAGAAAGAGAATGCTAAATTTTATAAATCCATGGAAAGATGCAGCGGGTAATGGATATCAGCTTATACAATCATTTTATGCACTAGGCGCTGGCGGAGTATTAGGACTTGGTCTTGGGCAATCGAGACAAAAGACGTTGTATATGCCAGAACCACATAATGATTTTATTTTTGCTATTATTGGTGAAGAACTTGGATTAATAGGATGTTTGGCGATATTATCCATATTTGTTGTTTTGATTTGGCGTGGAATAAAAGTAGCTATAAATGCAAGAGATACTTATGGAATGTTGTTAGCTGTTGGAATCACATCAGTTATAGCTGTTCAGACTATAATTAATGTTGCTGTTGTTACAGGATCAATGCCTGTAACTGGAGTACCATTGCCGTTTATAAGTTATGGCGGTACATCATTAGCTATAACAATGGCCGCAATGGGTATATTATTAAACATTTCTAGACAGCCAAAAAATAAAGACTAAAAAAAACCACTGTATAAGCAGTGGTTTTTTTGAAAATTATAATGAAATTGATTAAATTAAGTGTTATTATATTCATAGTATATTAAGAAAAAAATTATGGGATAGGTATTGTTATGGCTAGTACAAATAATGAATATATAAAAAAAGCAAGAAAAAATAGAAAGATAAAGAAGATAATTTTATTAACTATATTTTTTATATTGTGTGGGTTAATTGTAATTACATATACAGATTTATTTCACATAAAAAAAATTATATTAACTAATAAAAGTTTAATAACAGAAGATTATGTAGATAAAAAAGTAAAAGAATTAGAAGGAAGTAATTTAGTATTTCTTTCAGATAAAAAACTTAAAAATATATTTAAGGATAATTATTATATCGAGAGTATAAAAATGAAAAAAACATATCCATCAACTCTTACTTTAGCTATAAAAGAAAAAACAGCACTATTTTATCAAAAGGAATTCAATAACTATAATATTATCAGTGATGAAATGGTATATATTGAAAAAGTAGGTTCATTAAGAAGTGATAATATGATTGAGATAAAAGGAATTGATTGTATAGGTAGGGGAATTGGAGAAAAAATAAGTGATTCTGATAGAGAAAAAGAGATGTTAAGAAATATATATATAGTTCAAGAGTTTTTAAAAGAACATTTTAATAATGTTAAAATCACAAGCTTAGATATTTCAGATTTATCAGATATAAAATGTTATTTCGATAATATAGAAGTTTATTTAGGTAGTGATGAGAACATAATTAATAAAGTAAAAACGGCAGCACTTATTTATGATAAAGGTGTTGTAAAGAATTATATAAAAGTTAATTTTGAAGGATCACCAGATTTTGAGTAAAATGAGGAGGAATATAATGAAAAAAGCAGCATCACAGGCAACGGTAGCATTGGTTTGTGCAATTTTAGGCTTCTTATTAGCATATCAATTTAAAGTTTTATCAAAAAATGAAACAAGTAATAATGATTATAATAATTCTAATATTTTAGATGAAATTGAAAGTTTGAAAAAAGAAAAAGAAGAACTTATAAATGTAAATGCAGAATTAAATGAAGAACTAAAAGAGATTGAAGAAAATGCAGCTAAAGAAGGTAAAATTGAAACTGAAATAAAAAGTCAGCTTGATATTGCAAGAATGCAACTTGGTCTTGTAGATGTAGAAGGTCAAGGAATAATTATAAGTATCACTCCTAAAACAAATATATTTGGGTCAAATGCAACTAGTGATAGTAATACAAATTTAACTGAAAGTGAATTGATTAACATAATTAATTTATTATGGTTTTCAAAAGCAGAAGCCGTGTCGATAAATGATTTTAGAATAACGCCTCAAACAGGAATAAAATCTTCTAGTAATTATTTGTGGGTTGGTTCAGCAGGAAAAGTAAGTCCTAAAGAAAAAATTGAGATTAAAGCTATTGGAGATAAAACCAAACTTAATGTAGGAGTTAGGTTTCAATCAGATTATAATTTAACAACAGGTTCGCTTGCAAATTATGATGTGGATGTTAAACAAGTTGATGAATTACAGATTTACAAAACAACTCAAACATTAAAAAATGATTATATAAATCCGGTTAATAAATAAGGAGGATAAGGATGGTAGCAGGAATAGGATTATTATTGGGAATAATATTAGGATTTGTTTTGGATGTTAATATACCAGATAAATTTTCTCCATATATGTCTGTAGCTATTTTAGCATGTTTAGATTCGGTTTTTGGAGCTCTAAAAGCAAATTTGTCTAAAAATTTTCAGGCAAATATATTTATATCAGGTTTTTTTGGAAATTCAATTCTAGCTGCATTGTTAGCTTATCTTGGAGATAAGCTTGGAATACCAATCTATATAGCAGCTGTAATAGTGTTTGGAAGTAGAATTTTTGATAATTTTGCTGTGATTAGAAGAATACTAATTGATAAAGCTAAATCAAGACGCTGAGGTGTTTAGATGAAAAATATAAAATTTAAGACTATAACTTTTATTTCTACTTTAGGACTAGGGGTTTTAATAGCAGGCAATTTTAATTTTAAGGGTTTTAATGATTCATTAAAGCTTAACACAAAAGAATATCAGGAAGCTGTTGAGACTAAAAATAGGCTTCTTAAAGAAGTTGGTAGTCTTAAGTCTGATAATATAAAATATCAAGAAAAAATTTCTAAATATACAAGCAAAGATCAAAGTAGTGATAAAGTACTGCAAGATATGAAATATGAATTATCTAAGTATAGCATGATAGCAGGGATGAATGAAGTTTCTGGTCAGGGAATTGTAATTATTATTAATGATGGTGTTTTTGATAATGAAATGGATTCAGAGAGAGAATTAAAGAAAAAAACTCTTCATGATTCTGATATGTTTTCTATTTTAAATGAATTGAAGTCAGTAGGTGCAGAAGCTATATCAATAAATGAACATAGAATTTCACCATTGTCAGCATTAACTTGCAAATATGCTTTTTTAGAATTTGATGATGGTGATATGGTAGCTGCTCCTTTTAATATATATGCTATTGGAGATGCAAAGTCTATGAAAGCAATGCTTTTAGAAGAGGGAAGTTATTTGAGAAGACTAGAGATTAGAGGTCTTTCTGTAACACTTGAAGTTAAAGATAATATTACAATGAAAGCAGCAAATGTTCAGAAAATTAAAGATGCAAAAGAGTATATAAAAAAATAAGTATTAAATATATTAAATTTACTTTTATTTATATGAAGGAAATTTGATTTTTATGCAGAATAATATTATAATGTAGGTTACTTACCCAGAGGGGGCAAAATATATGAGTATAAGTAATAATATAAAATTATTAAAAGAAGAGATACCAGAATCAGTAACGCTTTTAGCAGTATCTAAGACTAAACCATTAGAATATTTAGAACAAGCATATGAAGCAGGAATGCGAGATTTTGGTGAAAATAAAGTACAAGAAATGTTGAAGAAGCAAGAAAACTTTCATAATGATGTACGCTGGCATTTGATTGGGAAATTGCAAACTAATAAAGTTAAGTATATCGTTGGTAAGGTCGATTTGATTCATTCGCTTTCTAGTATTAAATTATTACAAAAAATTGAAAGTGAGTTTGGGAAAAGTAATGAAACTGCAAATGTATTAATTCAAATTAATATAGGTAGGGAAGAAAGTAAAAGTGGGGTATTTATTGAAGATCTTGAGAAGCTTATTCTAGAGATTGAAAAATGCAGATATGTTAAAGCAAAAGGTATTATGGTAATAATACCAAAAGGAAATGATGAAGAAAATCGTAAATATTTTAAAGAAACAAAAAAGATTTTCGATAATTTAAGAAATAGAAAATTTACTAATATAACGATGGAGATTCTTTCAATGGGTATGACAAATGATTATAAAATAGCAATTCAGGAAGGGTCTACTTTGATTAGAATTGGTGAAGGCATATTTGGAAAGAGAATTTATAATTTAGGAGGAGAAAATAAATGAGTGATGTAATGACAAAAGTAAAATCATTTTTAGGATTTGGGGAGTATGAGGACTACGAGGAATATGACGAATATGAAGAATATGAAGATGTAGAAAATCAAGAAGAAGAACAAGTAGTAGGAATAGAACCTGTAATTCAAGCAAATAAGAAAAATGGAAAAGTAGTTAATATTCATACTGCAGTTTCACCAAAAGTAACAGTTGTAAAACCTTTAGCATATGAAGAAGCTACTGAAATAAGTGATGCACTAAAGTCAAGAAGAATAGTAGTTGTTAATACTACAGCTTTAGAAAATAGAATTGCACAAAGATTATTAGACTTTATAAGTGGTTCTTGCTATGCTTTAGGTGGAGAACTACAAGAAATTGAAAGAGGGGTATATCTTTTAGCTCCATCAAATGTTGAAGTTAGTAATGAATTAAAGAGCGAATTAGGTTCTAAAGCAATGTTTAATTGGAGCAAGTAATATATGTGGAAATTTCACAAACAATAAAAATTAGTGCATTATATATATTAGTGTGATGTTTATGAATAAAGCAGATATATTAAAAAATTTTAACGAACAAGAAAAAACAGAAGTTATTAATTTGTATGAAAAGTATAAGTTATCCAAAGAAAGGGACATCCCTCTCTTTGGAAACTGTTTTTATACTCCAAATATTTGGAGATTCTTTCAAGAAAATATGCAAGATAGATTCTTTACTATAACGGTCGATGGCTTTTTTAATGAGTCTGAAAGAAGAATGATTTCTTTTAATAATATATATGGAAGTTCATTTCCGTATAAAGTACTTAAAGTTACTAATAAATCTAAATTTAGTAATGCTACTCATAGGGATTATCTTGGAGCTTTATTATCTTTAGGAATTAAGAGAGAAAAGATTGGAGATCTTTTAGTTAATGGGGATTCATGTTACTTTCCGGTTTGTAAAGAAATTCATCAATTTATTATAGATAATTTATCATCGATAGGTAGATCACCATGTATAGTAGAGGTGATTTCTAATGAGTTTGAAGTGCCATCCTTTGATTTTAAAGAGAAAGTAATTTTGGTGCAGACATTAAGAATTGACTCAATTGTTGCTAAATTATCAAATATTTCAAGAGTTAAAGCTCAAAACATGGTTGATGAAGGTAAAGTGTTAATTGATTATAATATTGTAAATAGTAAATCGGCAATAGTAGAAATAGGCTCTAGAATAACTATAAGAGGACATGGAAAATTTATTTTGGAAGAGATTGTTGGAAATAGTAAAAGTGGGAAATTTAAGGTGTTAATAAAAAAATATACATAATAGAGGTGAAACTTATGAAACTTACACCAATGGATATTAGCAATAAGGAATTTAGAAGAGGCTTAAGAGGATACGTTCCTGAAGAAGTTGATGAATTTTTAGATGAGATAGTTGATAATTATGAAGAATTATATAGAGATAATTCAAAGTTGAAAGAAAGATTAACTGCTGCTACAGATAAGATTGAACATTATTCAAAAATTGAAAGTACTATTCAAAATACATTAGTATTAGCACAGAATGCAGCAGAACAAGCTAAATCTGCATCTCAAAAAGAAGCAGAAATGATAATTAAAAATGCTAATGAAACTGCTCAAAAGATTTTAGATAAAGCACATAGTGATGTGATAGAAATAAATGCTGAATTTGATAGGTTAAAACAAGAATTTATTAAATTTAGAGCTAAATACAGAAGTTTTATTACTACTCAGTTAGAAACTTTTGAAGATTTAGAGAAAGATTTTAATAAGAATTATAGTATTGCGACACCTATAGAGGAAAATGTTCAAAATAAAGAAATTGAAATAAGTGATGAATTAATAGATTCTTTTGAAAAGCAAGAAGAAAAGAATGATATAAATGATATGGATGAAATAAAGAGCTTTTTTGCACAAAGTGATGAAGAATAATAAGTTTTAATATATTACTGTAGGTATTTTATCTACAGTAATTTTTTTGACTTTGTTGCATTGAAAATTAATTGAGAAAAATATTTCGTTATATTATAATGTTATGGAATAAACATATTTTGAGGTGTAGTAAAAAACATGGAAGAAACTATTTTTACAATTGAAGAGAATTTTGAAGGAGAACGAATTGATAAATATTTAGCAAAGGTTTTCTCAGACCAATCACGTTCATATCTTCAAGGCTTAATAGAAAAAGGAAATATATTAGTTAATGATAAATGTGTAAAAAGTAATTATAAGTTAAAAATATATGATGAAGTTAAGGTTACAATTCCTGAACCATTGATGTTAAAAGCAGAAGCAGAAGATATACCTATAAATATTATTTATGAAGATTCAGACGTTATTGTTGTAAATAAGCCACAAGGTATGGTGGTTCATCCAGCTCCAGGTAATTATACTGGAACATTAGTTAATGGATTATTATATCATTGTAAAGATTTATCTACAATTAATGGAGTTATAAGGCCTGGGATAGTGCATAGAATAGATAAAGACACTAGTGGAATTTTGGTGATAGCTAAAAATGATAATTCACATAATTTTTTATCTGAACAGCTAAGAGATCATTCAATGAAAAGAGAATATTATGCTGTGGTTGAAGGAATTTTAAAAGAAGATAATGGGACAATTGATAAACCTTTAGGAAGAAATAAAAAAGATAGATTAAAGATGGGAATAGTAGAAGGTGGAAGAAGAGCTGTAACTCATTATGAAGTTCTTGAAAGATATAGAAGTAATACATTAATAAAATGTATATTAGAAACTGGAAGAACTCATCAGATAAGAGTTCATATGTCTTCTATAGGGCATCCTTTGATTGGAGATCCTTTATATGGGTTTAAAAAGCAAAGGTTTAAACTAGAAGGTCAGATGCTTCATGCAAAAGTATTAGGTTTTATTCATCCTACGACTAAAAAATATATGGAGTTTGATTCTAAACTTCCAGGATATTTTCAAGAATTAATTGAGAAATTGCACAATGAAATGCTTTAGGAGGAGTTAAATATTATGAAATTAAAAGCTAATTTACTTGATGAAAAGGCAATAAAAAGAAGCTTAATTAGAATATCTCATGAAATTATTGAAAAAAATAAAGGGGTTGAAAATGTTGTA
Source organism: Clostridium sp. (assembly GCA_015058375.1). Classification (GTDB taxonomy): domain Bacteria; phylum Bacillota; class Clostridia; order Clostridiales; family Clostridiaceae; genus Clostridium. The sequence goes on along the minus strand of SVCK01000066.1, from coordinate 199 downwards.
TTAATAGGTATTAAAAGACGTGGATACCCAATAGCTAAAAGAATTTCAGAAGAAATAAAACAAATAGAAGGCATTGAAATTCCTGTGGGAAGCGTTGATATTACATTTTATAGAGATGATTTAAGTACTAAAGCTGAAATACCTAAAGTTCGTGGTATTGATATTGGTGTTGACATACAAGATAAAATTGTAATTTTAG
>SVCK01000065.1 GCA_015058375.1 Clostridium sp. | reverse complement strand
TGGTGGCTCGACCTGGAATCGAACCAGGGACACGAGGATTTTCAGTCCTCTGCTCTACCGACTGAGCTATCGAGCCACATTACCTAGCAACGTCCTACTCTCCCACACAGTCTCCCATGCAGTACCATCGGCGCTGTAGAGCTTAACTTTCCTGTTCGAAATGGAAAGGAGTGTTTCCTCTACGCCATCATCACTAGATTCTACTTTTATTATTATATTTACTTTTCATTCTTATGTCAAACATTTTTTTCATTTTTCATCTATATTTCTATTGATTATATATTTATATAAGTATTACACTATCATTAGGGAAATTTAAAGTTAAGGAGAATTGCAATGGATAAATTAGATATAAAGAAAATAGAGATTGGTAAAATAGTCGCTGGCGAACTTGCTGTTATAGATGCTTCCATTGAAAATGGAGTAAAAGGACCTTATGCCAAGCTTACACTTTCTGATGGAAATATTGAAGTAAACGCAAAACGTTGGTCTTACAACGGCCCCATCCCTAAAAAAGGAGAAGTTATATCTATTGTAGCTACTGCTGGTACTTATAATAAAGATTTACAATTAGTTCTAACTTCTTGGGATAAAGGTGAAATGCCTGTTGAAAACTTTTTAAAGCATGGACCAAATTCTCCAAAAGATTGCTATACTAAAATAATTGATATACTTAATGAAATTTACTTAGAATCTGCAAAGTGGGAACAAGAATTAATAAATTTCACAAAAGATATATTAAATTCTAACAAAAAGTTATTTGCCACTGTTCCTGCTGCTGTATCTATTCATCATAATTATTATGGTGGTTTAGCTCAACATACACTAGAAGTAGTGTTAGAAGCTCAATTTAAAGCTGACTATTTCAACAAATGTACACACTCTAAAAATATAAGCATTCCATTAACAATTTGTGGTGCTGCGCTTCATGACATAGGTAAAGTAAGAGCTTATTGTATGGAAGGAGTTTCTCCTTCTATGACTACTGAAGGAAAATTCATGGATCATATTGTTCTAGGCGTAACTATGCTTTATGAAAAGGCTAATTCAATCAACAACTCTATAGCAAAAGAAAAATGGTTTTTAGAATTATGTCATATAATCACTTCACATCACGGCGAACTTGAATATGGTAGTCCTGTTAAACCATGTTTTACAGAAGCATATATTGTTTCTCAAGCTGATATGTCTAGTGCTAGATTAACTTCAATGTCTAAAGCATTGGAAGAACAATCAGGTGAATGGGGTGATAAAAGAGACTTCATATTCGGAACCAGATTATATAAAAGAATGTAAATTAGGTGATAAAGGAACTCTCCCTCATTAACAAAGGGTTGTTGCACCAAACAGTGTAACAACCCTTTGTTTATAAATTATTTGATTTAATATATTAAAAACGAAAATCTCTCTTTCCATTTTCAATTTCCTTCAAACGTTCTATTACTATTTTTCGAACCTTATCACTTTGAATATTTAAAACTTCTTTTTCAATAAGTTTATTTCCATCCTCTTTAGTCTTTTCTGAAGCATAATCTTCTAAATACTCTTTAAGAGTCATAAGAGCATTAGGCTGACAACAATTTGATATTTGACCTGCTTTCACAAGAGACATAAATCTATCTCCTGTACGTCCTTCTCTATAACATGCCGTACAGAAACTTGGAATATGACCCATTTCAATTAGCCAATCCACAACTTCATCTAATGTTCTATTATCACTAACATCAAATTGAGCTGAATTATCCTCTTCTGTTTCTTCTTTTACATATCCTCCAACACTTGTACGTGATGCACCACTTATTTGAGAAACACCTAGTTCTAACACTTTTTCTCTAGTTTTTTGAGATTCACGAGTAGATATAATCATTCCTGTATAAGGAACTGCTATACGTATAACAGCAACTATTTTTTGGAATATCTCATCTGATATAGCATTATCAAAATCATCTGGATTTATATCATCTGCATGTCTTATACGTGGAACACTTATTGTATGAGGTCCTACACCATATACTGCTTCAAGATGTTCTGCATGCATAAGTAATCCTACAAAATCATAACGATACATATTTAATCCAAATAATACACCACATCCTACATCGTCAATTCCGCCTTCCATAGCTCTATCCATTGCTTCTGTATGATATGCATAATCATGTTTTGGTCCTGTTGGATGAAGTTCTTCATAAGCTTTCTTATTATATGTTTCTTGGAATAATATATAAGTTCCTATACCAGCTTCCTTAAGCTTTCTATAATTTTCAACTGTTGTAGCAGCAATATTTACATTAACTCTCCTTATTGCACCATTTTTATGTTTAATGCTATAAATAGTCTTTATACTTTCTAATACATACTCAATAGGATTATTAATTGGATCTTCTCCAGTCTCAAGTGCTAAACGCTTATGTCCCATATCTTGAAGCGCTATTACCTCATTTTTTATTTCTTCTTGTGTCAACTTCTTTCTTGCTATATGTTTATTCTTATGATGATATGGACAATAAACACATCCATTGACACAATAATTTGATAAATATAAAGGTGCAAACATAACTATTCTATTACCATAAAAGTTTTGCTTTATTTCCTTTGCTAAATTAAACATTTTTTCATTCAAATCATCTTGATCACATTCCAAAAGTACAGCTGCTTCTCTGTGTGTTAATCCCTTGCAATCCTTAGCTCTTTCAATTAAACTTTCTATAAGCTCTCTATTACTTTTATTTTCTTGTGCATATTTAAGAGTTTCTAGAATTTCATTATCATCAATAAACTCAGTTGCTTTTTTTGATTTTGCATTATACATACTATAATCTTCCTTTCACTTGTTATCAGATATTTTTGAATAAACAGTCTTGATATTAACATTAGGAAGCATACCAAGTTTTCCGGATAAGGCACTAATAATATTATTAGGAGCATCAACAACTATACTTATTATTGAAACTTGTTTCTTCTGATATGGAATGCCCATTCTCCCAATAATATATTGTCCATATTCAGATAATATTGTATTAAGTTTTTCTACCGAACCTTTATCTTCTATAATAATTCCAATAAGCGCAATTCTCGTCTCCATAATAACCTCCTTTATTATATTTAAAGCAGCCTCACTATACATTTTAATGAATTCAATATATTTTACATTAAAAAAGTGCCTTTTTAACCAAAGGCACTACTAATAAAGTTAGCTTTAACCCACCAACTTTTATTTCTACTTAATCTTAATCGCCTTATAACTAGGTAAATATTCCTTAACTTTTTCAGTACGACTGTTCTTTTATTAATTTATTAATTTGATTCATTGTCAGAAATAATAATTAAATCTTAACAAGTCATCCATTCTATTATATATTTATCATTATAATTAATCAATTTAATATTTCATCTTAATATAATTAATATTTTTATATTTGAAACACAAATTACTTACTTTGTTTTTTCTTTTCCCTTTCAGATATAATACTTCCCAAAACCACAACTACTAGTCCAATTATTGCAAAAACAATTCTTACATTTTTAGAGACTGGCATAATAAACTCATCAACTATTTTAGGTGCAATTATTAATATCATACCAATAGGAAATGCTATTTTTTTTGCGTTTAACATATTTATTCCTCCTAACTAATAACTTTCTCACTTACCATTTTAATACATATCTTAAAAATAACAAATGTAAAAGCACTAATGAATAATGTTGATAGTATACATATTAATAAATTCAATGAAACAGCAGTATACGTAAAAAACATAAAAACCACAATAATTACTCCCACTGAACCAAGCATACATAAATACGATAAAACTTCACCTACAAAGCCTAAACTTATACCATACTCATCATCAGTATTATCTTCTTTAGCATATAGCATTGTACACGATACTCTAACAATACTAGTTGTTAATATAATTGCTATAATACACATTACTAACATAAATATTTGATAGAAAGTAAAATTCAAAAACAATATCAAGAATATATTCACACACAAATATATAAAGATAGAAATCATAGATGAAAATACTATTTTTGAACAAATAATATTTCTTATGTTAAAAGAACTATTCTTTAATTGTTCCAACATAGTTCCCTCACTTTTTATTGAATACACTGCCAAATCAGAAGATAACCATAAAAATAATATAATTAATATTTCACTTATATTTTTGTAACCAAAAAAATCAGATGACCCTAAAAAAGGCAAAGGTGTAAATATAATTGGTTTAAGTATTACGCCCCACTTTTCAATACTTCTTGTTAAAAGTAATACATCTTTATATATTAATGTATACGTATTTTTAAATAAATTCTTCAATAAAATATAAAAAACATTTTGTTCATTTTTCGTTCTTATAGATGTATCTGAATTATTTTTTATAAATTCTCCTCTTAAATACATCAATTTATACAATCCAAAATACGCTGCTATACTAATAATACATCCTATTATCAATACTAATACAGAAACTATATTGACTATTCCAGAATCAATACTAACACACATTTTTTCCCACATATCAAAAATCACAAATACTTTTTTAATAATATTATCCGTCTTTAAATATGCAAAAATATCTTGATTTCCATATATCTTTTCTACAGCTAATATCAATACAATAAGTACAATACTAATAGCAGATGTAATAGTATTTACAAATGCCGCTCTATATCTTGCCTTTATAACAGCAGTACTTATAACTGTTAACAACTGAATTACAGTAGATGCAAACAACATTAAAATTGCCAATGTAAATAGCCAAAAAATTATCTGTATAACCGAATAATTATTTACGATTCCATAAGCAATAATATTAGGCATAGTTATTATTACTATAGGCATAATTGATCTACTGCTAGATTTAATGTACTTATAAAAAAAGATTGTACTTAAAGATATAGGTGCTGTATATAATATATAATCTTTCTCTAAATTAAAATTATTGGAATATGATTTCTTCATAATATATGGAATCATAAACAAAATTAATATTTCATTGATAAGATTAATCACAAAAAAGTAGTCTCTAGAATCAAATTGAAAATACATATGTAACACCTTTATAGTTATTACATTTCCTAAAAAGATAAATGGAACAATCAATACTATAAATAGCAAAATTAATAGCTTGTACAACAATCGCATCTGCTGTAATCTATGTTTAAATATTAGAAATTTATATTTAAAAATATAAAATAACTCCATAATAATCCTCTCTACGCCTCAGATTTTACCAAATTCAAAAAGCTTCCTTCCAATGTATCATTATCTTCAATACTTTTTAGTCCATCAACCGATCCTACATATTTAATATTTCCTTTTTGTATAACCGCAATTTTACTACACAAATTCTCTACAATATCTAGAACATGCGTAGATATAAATACAGTTTTACCAGAAGCCGCATATTGTTTCAATATATCCTTCACTATCTTAACTCCTGCAGGATCCAGTCCTACAAAAGGTTCATCCAAAATCAATATTTCTGGGCTATGTATTAACGCAGCTGCAATTTGAACTTTTTGTTTCATTCCATGTGAATAAGTTTCTATTAAATTATCTGCTTTTGCTGATAATTCAACCTTTAATAGTAATTCCTGAATTTTATCATCCAGAGATTTGCAATCCTTCATCCCATATAAATTAGCTATAAATTTCACAAATTCTCTTGCTGTAAGCTTTTCATATAAATTAGGATTATCAGGTATATATGCAAACATCTTTTTAGCTTCCTTGGGCTGTAAAGATATATCAAAATTATTTACTTTTATATTTCCGCTATCCATCTTTAGCAAGCCTACTAACATTTTTATAGTAGTTGTTTTTCCTGCGCCATTAGGACCTAAAAAACCAAATACTTCGCCTCTATTTATAACCATATTATCTATTTTTATAATTGTATTATTATCATAGTTCTTGGTAACATTTTCAAAACGAATCATTATTAAAATATCTCCTTACCCCATCCTTATTAAAGATGATAGAAAAACAAAGTTTTTCTATCATCAATTTTTTAAGATTATACTTAAGTTAACATAATGTTATCTTAGAATAAGCTTGCAATTGCTCCTGCGATTGCAGCAATAGTTGTTCTATTCTTCCAAGCCCATTTAACAGCTTTCTTAACACCTCTGAATATCTTTTTCCACATTTATAATCCCCTCCCTCTTGATAAAAATATGAATTGATCAACTCTATTACCATATTATAACATTTATGCATTTTTTTCAATAGTTTTCCTTTAATTTTTATACATATTTAAAATTTACGTTAATTTCTTTAAATCTCAACTCAAATATTCCGTTTTTCGCAACAAGCATTAAAATTTATTAATCTTTGCGATTTTGATTTTATCGCATTATATATTTTTTTATCCTCAATGTGCAATTTTATACTCTCCTAAACGCAAAAATAAACTGTATCAAAATGACTTATATCATTTTGATACAGTTTATATATTCTAACTATTGTAAATTATCTTTCAACTATTAATGCAGTTCCTTGTCCGCCACCAATACATAAAGTAGCTAAACCTTTCTTTGCATCTCTCTTCTTCATTGCATAAAGAAGTGTAACTAATATTCTTGCTCCTGAAGCTCCAACTGGATGTCCAAGTGCTATAGCTCCACCATTTACATTTACCTTATTCATATCGAAGTGTAAGTCTTTTGCTACTGCTATACTTTGAGCTGCGAAAGCTTCATTTGCTTCGATTAAATCTAAGTCTTCTATCTTCATATCTGCTTTTTCTAATGCTTTGTTAGTTGCATGGAATGGTCCATATCCCATTATTGCTGGATCTAATCCTGCTGATGCATAAGATTTTATTGTAGCTAATGGTGTAACACCTAATTCTTTAGCTTTTTCTGCACTCATTATAACTAAAGCTGCTGCTCCATCATTTAATCCTGATGAGTTACCAGCTGTAACTGAACCATCTTTAATAAACGCTGGTCTTAATTTAGCTAAAGCTTCTTTAGTTGTTCCAAATCTTGGTTGTTCGTCTGTATCAACAACTACTTCACCTTTTTTAGTCTTTAATACTACTGGAACTATTTCTTCCTTAAATTCACCATTCTTAATTGCAACTTCTGCCTTTTGTTGAGAGTTTACAGCAAATTCATCAAGTTCTTCTCTTGTGATTCCCCATTGTTTAACTATATTTTCTGCTGTAACACCCATATGATAGTCGTTAAATGCATCCCATAATGCATCATTAATCATTGCATCAACCATCTTAACGTTACCCATCTTATTTCCCCATCTTTGAGAGTCAACTACATATGGTGCTCTTGACATGTTTTCCATACCACCTGCAACAACTATATCAGCATCTCCAGCTTTAATCATTTGAGCAGCTAAACTTACAGCTCTTAAACCTGAACCACAAACTTTATTTATTGTAAATGCTGGTACTTCTTGTGGTAAACCTGCTTTTACAGCAGCTTGTCTAGCAACATTTTGTCCTAAACCAGCTTGAATAACATTTCCTAATACTACTTCATCAACTTTTGCTGGATCTATTCCAGCTCTTTTAACAGCTTCCTTAACAACTAAAGCTCCTAATTCTACTGCTGCTTTATCCTTGAAAGCACTTCCAAATTTACCAACTGGTGTTCTTACTGCACTTGCAATTACTACTTCCTTCATTACAAAATCCTCCTCAAAAATCAATCCTATATTAATGTTTGATAATTATTTATCTTTTAAATTCAAAAATAAATTAGCATATATTTCAATCTAAGCCTTTTACATGGTAATAAATGCTTAAATTCAACTTCATACGCTTCATTTTAATTTAATAATAGAACTTTTTGGATAGCGTGTCAATGTTTTTTTGTTAAATAATTAACATTTTTTTATTGAAAATTAATTTCTCTAGACATAAAAAAAGAGGTCAAATGACCTCTCTTTTTAACTATATAACTCTTCTTGCTGCGTAATAGTGTTGAGTATAATAACTAGATGATAAGTCTGATATTGTTACTCCTTTACTACTACTTGCATGAATGAATTGATTACCTCCAATGTAAATACCAACATGTGATGGATTTTTACATCCTTTATATGTATCCTTAAAGAATACTAAATCACCTTTTCTTAAATTAGCTTTAGCAACGCTTGTTCCATTATTAATTTGATCTTTAGTAGTTCTTCCTATAGTCACACCACATTGTCTAAATACATATTGAGTAAATCCAGAGCAATCAAATCCCTTTGTTGTAGTTCCACCCCAAACATAAGGTGTTCCTTGATGTTTCTTTGCTTCAGCAATTACTTTATCAGCTGTAGTGTTAACTGGTTTTGTTGAATCAATTGAAACATATTGAGCACTTACATACCCGTATCCATTACCATATTTAATTTTGTGCCATCCATTTGAAGTGCTATAAATAGTTACTTTTGCTCCGTTAGGTAATTTTCCTAATTTAGCTGCACTTGTACTAGGACTCTTTCTTACATTTAAAGCGCTTGCAGTTACTGTTCCTGTTTTAGTTGCTGCAGCTTGTGCAACTACTGCTGTTGATGATGGAATTATATCAACAACTTGTCCTCCTACTAATAATGTTGTTAAAATCGCTAAGTTAATAGCTCTCTTTTTCATTAAGTTCTCCCCCTTTTTTCGTGTTATTCAATCACATTATACTATTTTTCACCTATTATTTCAAATATTGTTTTAAAATTCTTTTTATTTCAACAAATCTATTTATTGTAAAAAGTTGATAATACTTAGAATTTAAACAAATAAAAGGGCTTTGCACTAATTTTTTAGTACAAAACCCTCTAACTAAATATTATTTAAACACATTGTTCTATTTCTTTTAATCTTGATAGAGACTTTATAAATAAGTCTTTAAATTCTTTGTAATTTTCACATTTCTTTGCTGATAATACTGTTTTAAAAACATTCTTATTTATATCTCCAAAACAGTCTAAATAATCCGTAAATATGTAACTCACTTCACTTAAGCTGTATTCTGTCTTGTAGTTTAACACATCTTGCACAAATATAGTATGTCCATCTTCACTACACGATATATTATTAATAAAATCTCCTTTTACTAATTGATTATCAGAAATCATATCCTTAATAATTTCAACAGCCTCATTTGCATAATTTTTAATTTCCTCATTTGTTTTCATAATAACCCTCACATGACATTTTATTTAAATATGTTTTTCTTATTATAGCAAACACTTTATCAAAATAATGTCGAAATGTGTAGCAAAATTACATTTTTTCATTCCTCTTTATGGTTATTATTAATATTTTTTAGTAAACAATCCATCTATTAGTTCCAATATACCTTAACTTTCTTAGCATCAGTATCTACATATGTCATATATCTTATAGAATTTTCAAACTGACTTCTTGGTAAAAGTATAAGGTTAGATGTATCCCATGGATTGATTACCCATACATAATCATTAATTACACTTCTTATAGAATAAGAATGTCCTCCATCTCCTATAATACCTTTACTATCATCAGCTATATTAAAATCACAAGCAGCTGTAACCCCTTCATATGAATAACATTTAGCAGCCATTTGATTCAATAATTTAGTTCTTCCTTCAACTCCTGAAACAAGTTCTTGCTTAAATCCTGTCATCTTTTCAAATACATCACATGCAAAACAACTATTGTAAACATTCATAGCTTTTTGAAGTGCAGCTTCAATTACTCTAGCATCAAGATCCCCTGTAATGTATGCATTTTCCACATCTTGTTTAGTTACTTTTATTTTTCCAGTCTTAAATTTTACAGTATAACTTCCATCCTTATTAGTTTTAATTAACTTCATTACAAATTCCTTACCGAATCTACTATTATCAAGAGCTTGTATTGCTGAAACAGCTCCGCAATCCCCTACATCTCCTTGATGAAATACAGTAACTTGTCCATCAAGTGTATCTTCTGTACTTGCAAAAGCTGGTGTTGCTAAACTTGAAACCGCAATAGCTGCTCCAATACATAATGTAATAATTTTATTTTTTACTCTTTTCATTTTAAAAAACTCCCTTATTATTTGTTTAACTTTTAATCTTTTTACAAATATTCCATTTATTATACCATAGTTATATTAACAAATTCCATTAAATTATAAAGTTACTTAATTAAAATACTTAACATATATTCTCTCTAGCAACTTTATTTTTTTATTAAATATGCCATAATATAACTATAAATATAATTCGGAGATGATTTTTATGAATACTGAAATAAAAAAGTTAACTCAAATCCTTAGAGATAGTAACAATATAGTTTTCTTTGGAGGTGCTGGAGTTTCAACTGAATCAAATATTCCTGACTTCAGAAGTGCCAAAGGATTATGGAATGAAAAATTAAAGATTAATTTAACTCCAGAACAACTTGTATCACACACTATGTTTATGAGATATCCAAAAGAGTTTTTTGAATTCTATAGAGATAAGCTTATATATCCAGAAGCTAAGCCAAATGCTGCTCATATAGCCTTAGCTAAACTTGAAGAAATGGGTAAACTTAAAGCTATAGTAACTCAAAATATAGATGGATTACATCAAGCTGCTGGTTCTAAAAATGTTTTTGAACTCCATGGATCTGTTCTTAGAAATTACTGCATGAGCTGTCATGCTTTTTATGATGAAAAGTTTATCTTAGAATCTAAGGGAATACCTACTTGCCCTAAATGTGGTGGAAAAGTTAAACCTGATGTTGTTCTTTATGAGGAAGGATTAGATAATGATGTAATTACTGGAGCTGTTAGAGCAATCTCTCAAGCTGATACCTTAATTATAGGGGGAACTTCTCTTGTTGTTTATCCTGCTGCTGGACTTATTGATTATTTTAGAGGCAAAAATCTTGTACTTATAAATAAGAGTTCAACTTCTGCTGATAACAAAGCTGATCTTGTTATTCATGATGCTATTGGTAAAGTTTTAGGAGAAGCTGTTAATAGTCTATAAATGAAAAATGAAACTTCTTAATTTTATTAACTTACAAATTAAGAAGTTTCATATACTATTAATTTTTTATACTATTGGTGTATTTTCATAACCTAAAAGTTTCATTTGGGTTCCCCTTTTTTGTTTTTCTAAACTTTCAATTATTTTTGTTTTTGCATTACTCTTAACAAATTGTTTTTCTTTCTTCAATATAGTATCTGTAATCATATCCTTATAGAAAGCATCTAAATCATTATTATTATTCTTGTAATACTCATTAATTAATTTCATTGTAATAATATCTTTCATATAATTACATTTATAAGTATTTACTAACTTTTTAACATACTTTCTTGCTAGAGTCCTATCTATTTTTAATAATAACATAACCGAAAGATATTTCTCTATCTCGCTGCTCTTATCCTTATTACTATCATTAAAAAGAAAATTTATTTCATCCTCTATTACCATTTGCAACTTTGTTGTTGCTAAAATCTCATTAATATATTCACTATTTATAATAGGTAGTATTTTTGATGTAATTTCCATATCCTCTATTATTTTAAACACTTCCCTATCAGAACTTTTCTCAACTTCATATTTAATAATCCTATCAATTAATTGCTTATATAGTAGAAAATGAATAATTGAACACTTAATAATATCTATATAAATATTATTTTTTAAATTCTCCTCATCAGTTTCTTCTGTATTTTTTAATACCTTAGCTACTATTGTCCACGAATCTAATAAAACATCTATTTCATTTTGACCTAAATTATAATTTACTTTATCAACAGAAACCTCTCCATTTATAGTAGATAAAGTTTTATCATTTTTCTTATTATTTATTGAACTTGTATCTATATTACTTTTATTTTTCTCAATTTCTTTAAAATCAATATCACTAAAAATTGAATGTTTAACCTCATAATAATAATCAAAATTCTTTTTTGATTCTAAAATACATTTAGAAAACTCTTCAAAATTTTTATTCATTCTATCATCTAATTTCTTTAATAGCTCTACTTCATCACGCCTTATTCCTGTAAAATAATCAATTTCATCTTGGAATTTAAGATAATTATCTTTTTTAAATATTTCCTCTCTAAACTCACTATTATATATCATATATTGAGTTATAAAGAACCTATAAAAGCACTCAAATCTAAAAGTAACAAATTTTTTACCTTCAATATATTGTGCAGTTAAAATACCTTTGTTTATAAAATACTCAACTATTAAATTATAATCTACAGGAAATCTTCTTTCATTAAGATATTTTTCTACCAAAACTAGTAAACTTGAATACTGCAATTTATATTTATTATTATAAATCTCAAAGGCAATTGTAGATAGCAATCTTATTTTGTTTGTATAATCAAATGTATCCGAATATACATCATCTTCATGTAACTTCTCTAATAAATATTCAAAAAAGCATTCCATTAATTTCCCTTTATTGATTAATCTATAATTTTGTTGACGTTCAATTATCCACAAAAACATTGATATATTCAAAGGGTTTACTGACATTTTTGTGTTCTTGAATATTTTTACAACTTCATTTACAGTTACTATCTTTTCACTATTGGAATACCATATATTAATTATATTTTCTATTTGTTTACTTCTCCAATAAGTAATATATAAATCCATAAACTTATTGAAAATATCATCTTTTGCTACTTGTATTGGTGGCTCACTTTCTATTTTTGTCTGACATGTAGCTATTACTCTTATATTCTTATTATTATTAAGAAATCTCTTAACCTTTTTAATCTCTAATTCACCTTCATCAGAAAAATTCAGGTTATCAATTAATAAAATAATTTTATTTTCTTGAATTAATTCATTTACCTTATGTTTACTTAGTGATAAATATTTTTTTATTTCATTATCCACATTTACAATTTTTTTACTTAAATCAATTCTAACTGGAATCTTTTTGTACTTTGAATATTGCTCAATAAATTCTATAAGTATTTTATCCATCAAAATTGTTTTTCCCGATTCCTTCACCCCAAAAATTAATATATTCTTATCCATCATACAAATTTCTTCTAATGAATGTACCTTTTCCCTTTGACCACCTTCTTCTACAGTTCCATTCTCTTTACTAATTATATTAGGATCTACGAAAATTTCTTCTATCGTTTTAGGAGCATTTGAATCTGTTTTATAGCTCAATAGATGCTCATTTAAATCATCTATATGAACCTCCCTAATATTCTTAACTATATTATAATAATCTCTTTCTTTGCTTTTATTATCAATAGATAACAAAGAAAACTCCTTATATCCATTGTCCCCGTATATATCTGTATTAGAAACATATTGTTTCCTATAGTCAGAATATTTTCTACCACTAACCCTAATAAATTCATCCTTAAATCCTATATCAATAATTGAATACCCTATTGAATATGATGTATTACTTTCTTCTATATTTTCACTCGAATTAGATTGAGCTATTGAAACAAAAATACTTCCTAATAATCCATCACGCATATAAGAATCATTATTATGTACATGCCCTAAAAATAAGTAGTCATAATTCTCAAAAATATTATCCTTTATTTCTAACCTTTCATACTCTTGAAAATGTTCAAACGAATGGTGTATCATAGCTATTTTTATATCACAATCGCTTATCTTTGATATGCTTTTACTTATTTGGCTAGTACCAAATAGTATAATTTCATTTTTATCTCCAGTACATCTCCAACTACTATTAAAAGCAGTAATCCCAACCCTTATATCATTAATATTTACCATATAATTCGATTCAAAGTTGGTGATATCTGCTTCTTTACTTGCAAAACCCCTTTCAAATTTCTTATATTCTTTTATCCTAGAAATACTACTATCTTCCTTTATTCGTCTATCTTCTATAAATTCATTAATAGTATCTTTATTGGACAATATTTCTTTTAACCCAACTTCAGCAAACTTATCTATACCTTCTGAATTAATATCATGATTTCCTATACAAAAAATTATCTTATCCCTATCTATATCCAATTGATTTTTTATGCTATCTAATATATCATCTTGAACTTTTTTAAATGCAATATCTATTCCTCCAAAACTTTTCCCACCCTTATCAATTAAATCTCCAGTAATTAAAATCAGATCAACTTTTAACTCATTATTCATTTTTTTTAAATCTTCAATCATTTTAATTACTATACTTTTAGATTTTTCTGTATTTCTATAATGAATATCAGACAAATGGACTATTCTCACATAATCTCCCCCTATTAATTATTGTTAATATATTACTTAATTGTAACATATTTTATTTTCTTTTGTAGGGTTTACGTTCCTATCTCCACTGAATCAAATATTCCTGACTTTAGAAGTGCTAAAGGATTATGGAATGAAAAATTAAAAATAAACCTAACTCCAGAACAACTTGTATCACACACTATGTTTATGAGATATCCAAAAGAGTTTTTTGAATTCTATAGAGATAAGCTTATATATCCAGAAGCTAAGCCAAATGCTGCTCATATAGCCTTAGCTAAACTTGAAAAAATGGGTAAACTTAAAGCTATAGTAACTCAAAATATAGATGGATTACATCAAGCTGCTGGTTCTAAAAATGTTTTTGAACTCCATGGATCTGTTCTTAGAAATTACTGCATGAGCTGTCATTCTTTCTATGATGAAAAGTTTATCTTAGAATCTAAGGGAATACCTACTTGCCCTAAATG
>SVCK01000006.1 GCA_015058375.1 Clostridium sp. | reverse complement strand
TTATAATTTTTTATAAAAAACTGCTATAGCAAAAAATTATAAGCTGTATTACAAGAATAGATGGTCCTCCAATATAGAAAAGCTTATGACGAGTTTTATGTCTAAAAAACTTCATTCCAAAAATCATTCCTAAAGAACCTCCAAAAACAGCCAAACTCATCAATACCTTCTCTGGAGTTCTCCATTTCTTCTTCTTAGCTTTCCTCTTATCTATCCCCATAGCTATAAATGCTATTATATTCATGATAATTATATAATATAAAAATATATTCATCTTATGCCTCCACGAGCAACTTATCTTAGAATTTATCCTCTATCCTTTAATAAATTTATCAATATCATCTCTAACAAGTGTCTTAATTAAATCCTCCAGTTTCAAGCCTTGAAGCTCTGCATACTTTTGAAACAAAACTTTTTCTTTAGAATTAATCCTAATTTCAATAGTATCATCTAATAACTGTTTCTTTCTAATTCTTCCTAAGGTTTTATTAATACATTCAATAACCATAGAAACACCTGCTTTAATTTTTTTTATTTATCTTGATTTAATAAATATTTTGTAAACTCTAAAAGTTTATCACTTTCTTTTTGAGCAACATCCTCTTTATATTTTACACTTGAAACTCTCATCATATTCATATTAGCAATATATTCTTTTGATTGCTTAATTCTATTTATATCATTTTTAAATTTTTCACTCTTTTGATCAATTTTCTTTCCATCTTTTCTTCTAACACTAATTTTACATGTGTCATAATTGAATGAAACTATATAATCTTCAATCTGCGCCTCTTTAATCTTATCAAATATCTTCATAAAACCACCTCTAACCTATACACCTTAATTATTTAATTATATCATAAAAAATCGCTGTAAGCTTAATGCCTACAACGATTTTTCAATCAGGAAATTTTTTCACATATAAACTTTTATACTAAAACTTTATCATCTAATTTATTTAGCCACTTAATGACTTTCTTATCTTTGCAATTTTCTTCTATCTTATTCTTTTCTCTTTCAAAGTCATTTTCAAGTTGATATAACTTATAAAGATAAGGAAGAAGTTTTTTACCAATGCTATCATCAGGTCTATTAGTAAATAATCCAATTAACTGTCTCTTAATTCTATCAAAAGTATTTGAACCATATTCCTTAGCCTTTGCTGCTGCTGAAGCCAACATTATAAGTGCAACTTCATCATCTGGATTAGCAAGTGCCATGTTGAAATACCAATCGAACATTGGAGCATCTCCCATAAAATCATCTCTATTTAAATACTTATGAGATAAGAAAGTTTGAGTAAGTTGCTGAGCAAGAGCACTTATATAAACTAAAATATCTTCATTAGATGGTGTTTTATAGAAAGTATCATTTTCTACACTCTTTCCTAAATGTTCTAAGACATCTTTAATCATATCATTAAAATCTTCACCAAAGCAGTCATCATCACAATCATATATTATCTTTTCAATAGAATCATCTTCTATACTATAAACTAAGTTTGTTATAACTAAAGTTTTATTTTCATTAGCAAGTTTAATACTTCCTGTAATAAGCTTATCCACTTTTACTTTTTTACAAATATCAGCCATAGCTTCCTTAGTATACTCTTCTGTAGTAACAACTGGTCCATACTTATGAGCGAAAGGAATAACAACTCTTGAATCATATTCACTATTATACATAAGTTGTTCACCTAAATATAATGGAAGTGCTCTAGTTAAAGTGCTTACTCCATCTTCATCAAATATAGCACCATCTAAATTTACATTCTTAGTTAAATCTACATAAGGAATAACAGCTACTTTTTCAGCCTTAGTCTTCTTCTTAATTAAGAAATCAGGTTCTTCAAGATCATAATACCAAATAGGCTTGTCTAAAGATATCATATCAATTCTTATATCACCCTTATCCCCTTCAAACTGTTTCATAGTTCTCATTTTATCAAATTCATGAGAGATATGAACTAAGTAATCTCTTAATGAAGGATCTGGAATTGCCATTAACTCTTGAATAAGCTTTTGACCTTTTCTATTATTTTTATCTTCATAATATGCATGAAGCAAATTTAATCCTACCTGAAGAGGGAATTTTGTCACTTCATATACAGGTTCAAGAATCTTAATTACTTCTTTAATATAACCTTGACTACCTAAATCACCAGACATTGCAGAAAGCATTTGTCCTGTAGGTTCTTCTGTATCTAAAATTTCTCTATAAACTTTCATAACCTTTCTTATATTCTTATTAACAAGGTCTTCTCGACATAAAAGAAGTTTAGCAGCCCAGCTATTATACTTAGAAACTAATTCTTCTAAAGCCTTTTTGCCACCTTCTTGACCTTCTCTTTCTTGATAATATGCCCCGTACCAAACAACAGCAGTTGTATCATTAGGATTTACTTCTAAAGCATCTTCTAATGCCTTTAAAGATTTTTCATCCTCTCCTTTAGCTTCATATACTTTAGCTAAATTAGTAAGTACAACAGCAGACTTACCATTCTCAATTACATAATCATTTAAAACCTTTTCAGAGTCAATTATACGATTACATTTCATATATACAATACCTAGGGTAGTAGCTGCACGTTCTTTAATATCATCGATTTCTTTTAAATGTTTTGCTGCATCTACTACTTCTTCTGCAAATCCATCATTGACTGCAGTAATAATTTCTTCATAAAGTGCAGTTGGATTGTTCCATGCATTTTTTAATTTTGCTGGAATAACTTCATTCTTCCATTTTTCAATAGGCATCTCTACTTTATTGCCCCTTCTATCTACACATTCTATAAATTCTCTCTTATCTTCTGAATTTTTTTCTATATTTTTTGCTTCATCTGCATTATTCTTACCAAATAAGACATCTAACTTTCCCATTGTAATCCTCCTCAAGTTATTTTATATATTAATTATAACATTATTTTCTAAAATATACCACTTAAACATACTAATTTGTTTGTTCTTTTTTTCGACTTTTCTTCTATTTTTTACATTAACTATATTTTATATCTAATTTTCATTTTTATAAAATAAAATTGTCTAATATATACATATTTCACCTTATGTGGTCAATAATAATGTTATCCAAACAATTTCAGGAGGTTTTTTAATGAACAGTAAATATTGTGACCTTTTCGATATTTTAGTAAAAGCATATTATGAAGATAATTTTGAAGAAACTATTAAAAGAATTATAACTTGTCACGAAGTTTCTCCTCAAGAAACTTTTAATATTATATGTTCACTATGTGGAGTTTCTTTAGAATTTGATAACAACTATGTTAACAATATGAAAAAAGCAATTTCTATGCATTGTGTAAACGAAAATATAGTTAAAAAAATGGAATGCTGTAATTCACAATGTAGCAATGATAAAGAGCAAAAATACCCTTGCGTGAAAGCGTGTCCTTTTCATGCCATATACTTTGATAAAGACAATAATACAACTGCTATAGATAATGATAAATGTATAGAATGTGGCTTATGTATAGATTCTTGTAAAAATGGTTACATTTTAGACCTAGTACAATTTATACCTATCTTAGATTTATTAAAAAATAATGAAACAGTTATTGCTGCAGTTGCTCCATCTATTATAGGTCAATTTGGTGAAGATGTAAGTTTAGACCAGCTTCGCTCTGCATTTGTAAAAATAGGTTTTTCAGATATGGTTGAAGTTGCATTTGCTGCTGATATACTTTCTATTAAAGAAGCAGTTGAATTTGATAAACATGTTAAAAACGAGGATGACCTTCTATTAACATCTTGTTGTTGCCCAATATGGGTAGGCATGATTAGAAAATCTTATAATGAACTTATTAAAGATGTATCGCCATCAGTATCACCAATGATAGCCACAGGTAAAGTTATAAAGACTCTAAACAAAGATGCTAAAGTAGTTTTTATAGGTCCATGTATAGCTAAAAAGGCTGAAGCTAAAGAAAAGGATTTAGAAGGAATAATAGATTTTGTATTAACTTATGCTGAAGTTGAAGAAATATTTAAAGCCTTAGAAATAGATCCAGCAAAGCTACCACCTATACCTACAAAAGAATATGTTTCAAAAGGAGGCAGACTTTATGGAAGAACAGGCGGAGTTTCCATAGCCGTTTCTGACATGATAAAGGAGCTTTATCCTGAAAAACATAAATATTTTAAAGCTATTCAAGGTAATGGAGTTAAAGAATGTAAGAAACTTTTAAATGATGTTCTTGAAGGAAAATCAAAAGGAACTTTTCTTGAAGGAATGGGCTGCGTTGGAGGATGTGTTGGAGGTCCTAAAAAATTAATTTCTGCTGAGGAAGGAAGAGATGCACTAGACAAATGTGCTGATAATTCCTTAATAAAAGTTCCTACTCATAGCGAAGGTATAGATAAGATACTAAAAAATATTGGCATAGAATCTTTAGAAGACTTTAAAGATGAAAATAAGATGAAAATCTTCGAAAGAGATTTTAATAATTAGCAATAAAATGAACATCTTCATAAATTAAGATGTTCATTTTATTTTTTATAACCGCAACTAACTTTTTTCCTTTTTTTTACTCAAAACCCTTGTTTTGTTAACCAATTTGCTTTATAATATTTCTTGTAGGTAGTTATTACCAAAACTCAAATAATATATTTAAAATAAAGAGACCAGGGACATCTTCTCAAATGTCCCACCCTAGCTTAAAAACAAGAGATATATAACTTTGAAATTGTATTAACCTTTTTAAAAGTTATATATCTCTTTTAATTTTTATTTAACAAATTCCTCATTATTCTCCTGGAAATCATATATAGCATGCCCAATATCATTGACACATTCCGAATAGCTTACATACGGGAACTGAATGGGATGCTCCGGACTACCATTGTTTTCACGTTCAATAATCCATTCTCCAAATCCGTCAATGTATAAAACTCAATAACTTATCAAACTTGCTCATCTATCTTACACTTTAGTTCTTCTAAATTCTTTTCTATATCCACCAAATCCACGAAATGCAATCTTACCTTTGTATTCTCATCGATTACAAACTCAATCGATGCATGACCTCGCATCTCATCGTTTATTGGATAAAGCAGCCAAATTTCTGAAGCCTCATACTTTTTTGAATATGCATACATCTGATACATATCAGCTTGCGAAATACCGTAGTTCTTATGCTCGCTATTTATCAGGCTATAAATGTCAAGTTAAAAATGGTTCTTCC
Organism: Clostridium sp.; assembly: GCA_015058375.1. Taxonomy (GTDB): domain Bacteria; phylum Bacillota; class Clostridia; order Clostridiales; family Clostridiaceae; genus Clostridium. Next base: position 206 of record SVCK01000006.1, on the reverse strand, counting down.
TTAATTATCCGTATATATGATATAATTAATATATCAATATATTTAAGAGGTATTTATTATGTGTAATTCATCAATAGATTTGCAAAACTTTTTTCCAAGTAAAAAATTAAAAATTACTACTATATCAGAGGATGAAAAACTGATTAAAATAAATTTAAAATCACAAACCCAAAATTGTATATGTCCTAAATGTAATACTCTCTCTA
>SVCK01000064.1 GCA_015058375.1 Clostridium sp. | reverse complement strand
GAGCACTACTACATGAGAAGAGAAATTGATAGATACTTTTCACAATATTTAGCTAGTCATAAGTTGACTAAAGATATGATTAATAATGAAGACACAACTGTAATAGAATTAGAAGACAGTTTAATTGATTCAATTATGAACAAGAACAAAAAAGTCTTTACATCTTGTATTTATGCTTTCGATTCATTTTTCAAATCAATGCCTGTTGAAAATTCTTATACAATAGTAACATTTAAAAGAAATCCTAAATGTATTTTAAAAACTACTAAAGTTGAAACAATAAAATTTAAAGATATCAGTAGTCAAAATATTGAAATTGATTTAAAAGGTGCAGACATTGATTCTTGGAAAAAAAGTCATATTGGAATTTTTGAAAAAGAATGTCGTGAAGCATTTAGGGTATTTAATCCAAATGTTCCTATAGTAATTGAAACATTTGAGTTAGTATATGCTTAAAATATAAATGACTATGTAATTTACAATAAAATTTACATAGTCATTAAAATACTAGATAATTTCACAATGCATATGTGATTTTGCTTCATCCCATTTTACAGGATAGCCTGCACCTTTTGCACAAAATATAGATGTAGAAGTATATTCTATATCAGAATCTTTATCATAATTAATCTCTTCTATAACCTCTTTTGTGTTATGACATATATCATATCCATCATACATTAAACTAATTGATCCTTTACCTTTAGAAAAGGCTACTATTTCAGTAGAATAATCCATAAAAGTTTTTACAGGTCCTCTTCCTTTTATAATAGCTCTATCCCCATTAATTTCAGCTGGTTCAAATTCACCACTTAACTTTTGTATATCAGCTAAAACTCTTCCTATATATTCAGAAGGTACATTAATTCTAAAATTATAATATGGCTCTAATAAGATATTATTAGCTTGCTCTAACCCCTGTCTTATTGCTCTATATGTTGCCTCTCTAAAGTCGCCACCACAAGTATGTTTTAGATGTTCTCTACCTGTAAGTAACGTAATTTTCACATCAGTTAAAGGAGAACCAGTTAAAATCCCTTTATGTTCCCTTTCAAAAACATGAGTTCTAACTAGATTTTGGTGTCCTACACTTAAATCATCAATATGAGCTTGATTTTCAAATGTTATACCGCTATTTCTCTCTCCTTCTTCTATCTTTAAATGAACCTCGGCATAATGTCTTAAAGGTTCAAAATGGCCATATCCTTTAACTTCTCCTTGAATACTCTCCTTGTAGAGAATTTTACACAAGCCAAAGTCTACATCAAGATTAAATCTTCTTTTAACAACTTCTTTTAAAACTTCTAATTGTATTTTCCCCATGATAGATATTTGAATTTCTTTTAAAGCCTCACTATACTTAACATTTAAAGCCGGATCTTCCTCTTCTAATATTTTAAAAATCTTTAAAACATCCTTAGGATTTTTATCTTCTGGATAAATTACACTAGACATTAATGTAGGCTGAATTTTAAACTTTAAATTACTATTATTTAAAATTCCCAGTCCATCTCCACATTTTCCTATAGATAAATTAACAACAGCAAAACAATCTCCTGCTTGAACTTTATCTACAGTTTTATATTTAGAACCATTATATATTCTAATTTCATTTATCTTTTCTATATTTTCTCCTATTTTAATTTCTTGCTTAGTTTTTATAAATCCTTTTAAAGCCTTAATAAAAGTTAATTTATTTCCCTTTTCATCATGACTTATTTTATACACTCTTCCAGAAAACTCTTCTGAATTCTCTTCATAAGAAGAGGTAGTAAGTTCATTAAATACTTTTAAAAATTCATTAATTCCTATATCTTGCAAAGCTGAGCCTTCCATACAAGGAAATGCTTTTAAGTTTGAAATTTCTTTCTTTAATATATCTTTAACTTCTTTTAAAGATACATCTGTTTCAAGATACTTCTCTAAAAGAATTTCATCTCTTTCAGCAATAAATTCTAAGACTTCATCATTATTTAAATAATCTGAATTTAAGAAAACAACATCATCTGTAAGATTCTTTCTTATTTGAGATAATACTTTTTCTCTATCATAACCTTCTCTATCACATTTATTAATAAAGAAAAATACAGGTTTTTTATATTCCTTTAAAAGGTTCCATACAGTTTCAGTATGACCTTGAATTCCTTCAACTCCACTTATTATAATTATTGCTGCATCTAAAATTTCAATAGAACGCTCCATTTCACAAGAAAAATCTACATGCCCTGGAGTATCAATTAAATAATATTCATTATCTTCTATATTAAAAAAAGCACCTTCAGAATAAACTGTTATTCCTCTTTCTCTTTCGATATCATTGTTATCTAAAAAAGCATCCTTGTGGTCGACTCTTCCCTTGCTTCTTATTGCCTTTGTATTAAATAAAACCTGCTCTGAAAATGTGGTTTTCCCACTATCAACATGAGCAACTATCCCTATTGTCTTCTTCATTATTACCACCCATAACTTCGCACACCAATATATGTCTTTTAAATTTATTTTTACTTATTGTACACTTGTCAATAATCTTATATCCCAAGTTTTCTAAATAATCATCAAATTCTTCAGTTTCAACTAAAACTAATTTAGGTGCAAGATTCATTGCCTTATCTAAAAGAGACTTTTGAATTTCCTTAGTTGTAGCCGTAAAAAGTCCATATGGCATATCTAATATGACTACATCAAATTTTTCTGTTGATTTAGTCATATCTCTTTGTTCAACCACATCAGGAAAGCCAAAGAATTTAAGATTTTCCTTTGCATTATAAGCAATTTGTGAATTTATTTCATATCCCTTAATGTCAATTCCTAAATCTAGTGCTTCTATTAAAACGGTACCAACTCCACAACAAGGGTCAATTACCTTAAGATTATAATTATTACAAACAGCAATATTAACTATAGATTTTGCAACTGATGTAGGTAATGCATTAGAATAGGAATAAGGTCTTTTATCATGTTCATGCCATTTAAAGTCATCCTTTTGATGTAATCCAAAAATCCATTTTTCTCCCACTTTAGATACACCTAAAACAACTTTTGCATCATGAATATTTGCTTTTCCTTTAACTGCCATTGCTATAAGTCGTACAGCTCTAAGCCTTTCATTATAATTAACATCTAAATTACCACTCTTTAAATATATAACTTTATAATCATCATAAACTGTATTATTCTCGTTTATTTTAACAATAAGTTCTTCAAGAGAAGAGGCATCAATTAATATATCGATTTTTTCTTTTATATAAGGACTTCTAGAAGGTTTTGTATCTATAGAACTTAGAATGTGTCTATACTTTGGTATATATCCAAAAATATACTTCATTTCAAGCTCACATAATTCTTTATCCCTCTCACTATTATAATTAATTAAATAAAAAAATTCTTTTTTCTTGCAATTAAACATAAATTAAAAATTAATATATTTTATTATATTTTCAGCCTTGTCTGGTATACTGAAAATAATATTTTTATCTATTTTTAAAGTGCATTGATTTTCCTTAACTATAATATTTCTTGTCCCATCTTTACCTATTTCAAAAGCCTTAGCTTGATTTATCTCAGTTAAAAATTTCTTATTCTTTGCACCTGTAAGCTTTATAACAGCACCATCATAAGCCAAATGATTTTTAACTTTTATATGTAAGATATTATCAAATTTAGAACTACAACTATCTCCACCACTTATAGCTTTTTTAAGAATTACAGCTTCACCATTTAAAGTAAACCATCCACCACTTTGTTCAGACTTTACTGTAACATTTAGCTTGTTATTTTGCTCTATTTTTTTCAAAACATCACTAAGTTCATAAATATCTAATTCAAAATTCATGTATATCACCTCATTTAATTGATTATACAATAGTATTTTCTAAAATAAAAGCTAACAGTATTCTATTTTTCATTTTCCATTTATAAAATAATAGTGAATAATAATATATAATAAAGGTTTTTTATGATTAGAGAACTAGAAAAAAGAAATAATCAATTTATTAACAAAGTAATAATAGGAGGTTCAATTGCAATATTCATTATTGCAACCTTGTTTCACTTTATATTTGATTTATGTAGCAGTTGCGAAATTTTAGGAATATTCTTCCCAGTTAATGAAAGCATTTTTGAACACTTAAAATTATCATTTTATCCAACAATAGTATATTGGATTGTTATATTTTTAATTTTTAATAGAGATTACAAATTAAATAAGTACAAATGGTTTACTGGAATGACTTTTTCTATTTTCACATGTATTTTATTTGTAGTTTGCTATTATTATGTTTTTCATTATGCTTTAAATATTTCAATAAAAATTTTAGATATCTTATCTCTATTAGTTGGTTCTTTGTTTGGACAAATGCTAGGTTGTCATGTATACAATAAATCAAGTGCACAAAAATTTTCACTTATAATATGTATTATGATACTTATACTTACAGCTGTATTTTTTGCTAACTTCACATTTTACCCACCAAAACTTCCTTTATTTTTAGATATTTCAAACGGAACATATGGAATAAAATAGCGATATATATCTTTTAAAATAAAATTAGGATTCAAATATTTGAATCCTAATTTATTATATTTGCTTTATTAAAAAACCATTTTTATTAGAAACTATCTTTATTTTCAATTCATCATTTAACGCCTTTAAACTTCTCACATCATTAATATTGTGTAAGTTCTTTCTTTTAACAAGTCTTTCTATTTCTCTTATAATATCAGCTCTTTCTTCTTTATTTAAGTGAGCACCTTGTAAAATGTAATAATTAATAAGCTTTAACGTTTTTAAAATTTGCTCATCACTAATTTTAGAAATATCCATAAGAACCCATGTAAAATCCTTTCTTCTTTCATGTACTGGATAAGCTTCTTTAAAAAATTCAATAAAGTAGTTAACTTTGTCAGGTTCTTTATTATACACAAACTTACCTATTTGTTTCTTTAATTCATTTTTTAAAAACATAATAGTATTAGGTTTTATTGAATCATGCATATTATTTATGCTTTCATACACAAAATCATATACACTTTGCATCTGATCATAATCTATCTCGCAAGCTTTCTTTAAAACCTTTAAAGTATCTATATATTCTAATACATTCTTCTTAGTATTTAGTTCCTTATCATATAAAGCCTTATATACTTCTTCTCCATTTAAACCCTGTAAGTTAATTTCATTATTCATCCGTTTTTTCCTGCCCTTTCTTCGTTTATTAATAGGAAATTTTACTTGTATAGAAATTATACTATATAATAACTACTTTTTAAAAGTATAATGCCTATTATACTTAGTATGCAAAACTTCATGAGCAATTAAACTTCCAGGGTATCCTAAAAATTTTCTATAAATATTTTTTATATCAGGATTATCTAAGCTTACCCTAATATCAGAATTTTCATCTATAGCATTTACATCATCAATCCTTGTATTTAAAATATTTAAATCTCCCTTTATAAACGGCTGTCCTCCCCCATTTATACATCCACTTGGACACGCCATAACTTCAATAAAATCATATTTATTAATATCATCATTTAATAATTTTTGTGCTTTTCCAAGAGAAG
>SVCK01000063.1 GCA_015058375.1 Clostridium sp. | reverse complement strand
TTTTAGTAGAATCAGAAGCATCCTTTGATATTATAAATAAAAATATCTTCTGCTTGCTTTTTCCTTCATTACATTTACTGTAACCTTCTATATGATTTCTTGGTCTCTTTTCTAATCCTAAAAAATTAAAAAACTTATCCATTTATAATTTCTTCCTTTAATTTATTATAAATTTCATCATCAATAGCTGTATCAAGATTTCTGCTTAATCTTTTAGCTTTAAATGCTTTTTCAAGACACTCTATACTTTTGCAGATATAAGCACCTCTTCCTGATTTTTTACCTGTAAGATCAACACTTACTTCACCCTCAGGACTTTTTACTATTCTTATAAGTTCTTTTTTAGGCTTCATTTCCATACAGCCTGTGCACATTCTTAGTGGTATTTTTTTTACTTTCATAAAAACAACCCCTCACTATTCTGTTACTGTATCTATAGCTTCTTCAGTCATGTTTTCTTCTGTTACGCTTTCTTCTATACTCTCTGCTTGACTCTTACTCTTTATGTCTATTTTCCAATTTGTAAGTTTTGCAGCAAGTCTAACGTTTTGTCCTTCTTTACCAATTGCTAAAGATAACTGATTATCATCTACAATAACTTTTGCAGTCTTATCTTCCTCATTCACCTTTACATCAAGTACTTTTGCAGGGCTTAATGAATTAGCTATAAATTCTTCTGGAACCTTGCTCCATTTTATTATATCTATTTTTTCATTTTTCAACTCATTAACTATCTTTTGTACTCTTACTCCCTTAGGTCCAACACATGCACCCATAGAATCTACTGATTCATCATTTGAATAAACTGCTATTTTACTTCTTGAACCAGCTTCTCTTGAAATACTCTTAATTTCAACTGTTCCATTATATATTTCAGGTACTTCTAATTCAAATAATCTTTTTACAAGACCTGGATGTGTTCTTGACACATGAATTATTGCACCTTTTGACCCATTTTTAACCTCAACAACATATAATTTTAACTTTTCATTAAAATTGTAATTTTCATGTGGTATTTGTTCATTTGGTCCTATAACCCCTTCAAGTTTACCTAGGTTTACAAAAACATTACCTTTATCTTTTCTTAAAACTGTTCCAGTGATAATGTCATATTCCATTTCTTTATATTCATTATACACTATATTTCTTTCTGCTTCTTTCATTCTTTGAGTAACTACTTGTTTTGCAAGCTGAGCTGCTACTCTTCCAAAGTTTCTTGGTGTAACTTCTAATTCAACTATATCATCTATTTCATATCTTGGACTTATTTCCTTAGCTTCTTCTAATGATATTTCTGTTACATTATCATAAACTTCTTCACATACTACTTTTTGTGAATAAACATTTATTTGACCATTTTCACGATTAATACTTACTCTAACATTTTGAGCAGAAGTATTTGGATTAGCATAATTTTTCTTATAAGCTGCAACCATAGCATCTTCAATAGTTGTAAATATAAGATCTTCACTTATCCCCTTTTCTTTTACTATTTCTCTTAGAGCGCCTATAAACTCTTCGTTCATTTTTCTAATCCTCCTTATTATATTTCCCCATCTAAATTAGCACTTTTTATTTTACGTTTAGGTATATTTAATTCAACTTCACCTTCAACAGTTATAGATTCATCATCAACTGCTTTTAGTATTCCTTTAATATTCTTTTGACCGCTTAATGAGCCAGTGAATTTAACAAAAACTTCTTTACCTATATATTTTTTATAATGTTCATCTTTATATAGTCCTCTATTTAATCCTGGTGATGACACTTCTAAATAATATGAATCACTTATTGGATCTTCAACATCTAGCATATCACTAACTCTTCTTGATAATGCTTCACAGTCATTTAAAGAGATGCCTTGTGGCTTATCTATATAAATTCTTAAATAGAAATCTCCATTTTCTTTTATGTACTCAATATAGTATAATTCATAATTTAACTCATCAGCTATAGGTTTAACTAATTGTTCTAATTTTTGAACCAAAGCATTATTGTCCATTTTATTAAACCTCCTTTTTCTATATTCACTTTTTCTTGATTATTATTCCCAAAAAACTATTAAAAAAATCTCAAAGTCAATCTCTTTTAACGACTATTTATTTTTTATTCCATACAAAAAATCCCAAGATTAATTTGAACTAATCAAAAACGCAACTATTTTTGTAGTTGCGTTACAATTAGAAAGAGCGGGTTTTTTATTTCCCACTCTAAATCTCTAGCTATTTGAAAAAAATCATCTGTACTTAGGATACCATACTTTTTCTATTTTTACAAGTGAAACAACAAATTAATTTAATAACTACACTTCCACTTTTCTTTATTCTATAAATTTTCTATTTCTTCCATAAGAGCAGAAATCAACTCTTCTTCTTTAACCTTTTTAATAATTTGTCCTTTTTTAAATATTATACCTTCACCTTTTCCACCAGCGATTCCAATATCAGCCTCTCTTGCTTCTCCAGGACCATTAACTACACATCCCATAACTGCGACCTTTATATCTTTATCAATATTTTCAAGTCTCTTTTCAACTTCTTTAGCTATTCCTATAAGATCAATTTGAGTTCTTCCACAAGTTGGACATGATACAAATTCTAGGCCACCTTTTCTATAACCTAAAGATTTTAAAATTTCTTTAGCAACTCGTATTTCTTCTATTGGATCTGCTGTCAAAGAAACTCTAATAGTATCTCCTATACCTTCTGCCAAAAGAGTTCCTATACCAATACTTGATTTTATAGTTCCTCTTTGAGCTGTACCTGATTCAGTAACACCTAAATGAAGTGGATAGTCACACTTTTCACTCATAAGCCTGTAAGCTTCTATCATCATAGGTACATCTGATGATTTTATTGAAATTACAATATCATAAAAATCAAGTTCTTCTAAAATTCTCACATGATTCAAAGCACTTTCAACTAATCCTTCAGCTGTAGGTTTCCCATCTCTTTCTAATATATATTTTTCAACTGATCCTGAATTAACACCTATTCTAATTGGAATATTCTTAGCTTTAGCCTTTTGTGCTACAAGCTTCACCCTTTCCTTATCTCCAATATTCCCCGGATTAATTCTCAATGCAGATACTCCATTTTCTATAGCTTTTAAAGCAAGTCTATAATCAAAATGAATATCAGCTACAACCGGAATTGGCGACTGCGCTGTTATCTCTTTTAAACTTTCTGCAGCATCCATATCTAAAACAGCACATCTTACAATATCGCATCCTGCATTATATAACTGTCTTATCTGTTTCAAAGTTTCTTCAACATTTCTTGTATCAGTATTAGTCATAGATTGAATAGAAACAGGAGAATTACCCCCAACCTTTACTTTTCCGACATTTACTGATCTAGTTTCTTTTCTTTTCATATTTTTTCTCCTTTAAAAGTTTATTGGAAATAGTATATCTTTTATTGTTACAATTATCATAAGTCCAAATAAGAATACAACTCCTATTGTATTCAATACATTTTCAACCTTTACAGGGACTTTTCTTCTTGTTATAAGTTCAATTAATAAAAGAAGCGATCTTCCTCCATCTAATAAAGGCATTGGAATAAAATTAAATATACCTACACCAATTGACATCATTGCTACTAATTTTATAAGGCTCCAAACTCCAGCTTTAGCTGCACTTGAAGACATTTTAACTATAGCAACTGGTCCGCCTATATCCTTTTTAAAGCTTCCTTTTCCAGTCACAAGTTTAGTTATTGCTTTACAATTTTGAATAATCATAGTAAAAGTCTCATCAACACTATGTTTTATGCTTTCAGAAAAAGTAGGATTTTCTACAACACTAAATCCTATTCCTATAAGATAAGCTTGCTGTTCCTCATCAAATCTAGGAGTAACAGCTATTTCAAAAAGTTCTCCATTTCTATCAATTTCCATAGATAATTCATGATCTTTAGCATTTGAAACTTCAATACTAATATCTTCTGTAGTATATATCTTATTACCATTTACTTTTATTATATCATCACCTGGTAACAATCCCACTTCACTTGCAGGACTATTTTCCATAATATTACCAAGTTTAGTATCTGCAAAACCAAAAGTATTATAAACAATAGTAAATAGAAATAAAGCAAGTACCATATTCATAATTGGTCCAGCAATTATTATAGATAATCTTTGAAGAGCAGACTTATTTCTAAATAACCTTTCAGGTTCAACTTCAGCCTCTGCTTCTTTTTCTGCTTCATCAATATTTTCTTCACTCACCATTCCTGCCATTTCAACATAACCACCTACAGGTAGTATTGATAAAGCATATTCTGTTTCTTTTCCTTTATGTGTTATAATCTTAGGTCCAAAACCTATTGTAAAGCTATTAACCTTTACACCATTAATTTTTGCCAAAACAAAATGTCCAAGCTCATGTATGATGATTATTGCCCCCAGTCCTAAGACTGCTAATATATAGTTCAAATTTCTCCCTCCTAATTCTCCCTAGATTTCACATATTGTCTCACCTTTTCATCTATATATAAAATATTATCTATAGTAAGATCTAAATTTTCAGCTTCTTCTTTAAATTTTTCCATGGCTTCTTCTATTATATTAGCAATTTCTAAAAATTTAATTTTTCTATTTAGAAAAAGTGCCACTGCAACTTCATTAGCAGCATTTAAAATTGTTGGCATTAAACCGCCTTTTTTACCTGCTTCAAAAGCTAATTTCAAGCATTTAAATGTATCCATATCAGGTTTTTCAAAAGTAAGCTTAGAAATTTCATAAAAATCTATTTCATTTGCTACTCTTTCTTTTCTTTCAGGATAATTCAAAGCATATTGTATTGGAAGTCTCATATCAGGTGCTCCAATTTGAGCTATTATACTCGCATCTCTATACTCCACCATAGAATGTATTATACTTTGAGGATGTACAAGTACTTGAATATTTTCATAATCACAATTAAAAAGCCAATGTGCCTCTATCACTTCAAGCCCTTTATTCATCAAAGAAGCAGAATCTATTGTTATTTTGCTACCCATGCTCCAATTAGGATGATTTAAAGCCTCTTCCACTGTTTTTTCCTTCAATTCATCATAAGACATTCCTCTAAAAGGCCCTCCTGATGCTGTAAGTATAATTTTCTTTAATGCTTTTTTATCATTTCCTTGAAGACATTGAAATATAGCACCATGTTCTGAATCAACAGGTAGTATTTTCACACCTTCTTCAAGAGCCTTCTTCATAACGATTTCTCCAGCTACAACTAAAGTTTCTTTATTAGCTAATGCTATATCTTTTTTAGCTTCAATTGCTGCAAGAGTTGGTTTAAGTCCTATCATTCCAACTACAGATGTAACTACTATATCAGTTTCATCCAATGTTGCAACTTTTATCAAGCCTTCCATTTTTCCATAAACTGAAACTTCATAATTATTAGCAAGACAAAATTCTTTAATTTTTATAGAACTTTCCTCATCCATCATAGCTACGCACTTAGGTTTAAACTCTTCAATAATTTTCTTCATTTTATCTACTGACGAATTAGCACTCACACCTATAAGTTTAAAATCATCTTTAGATTTTCTAATTACATCAAGGGTTTGTTCTCCTATAGAACCTGTAGCCCCCAATATAGATATTCCCTTCATTTTTTCATTTCCTCCTTAAGTATCTCTATTATTTATCTTTTACTATCTATAATTTCCTTAGCAAGCAAGCCATAAATAGGTCCAACTACTGCCCCTATCATTCCAAAAATTTTTATTCCAATATAAATTGACAATAAAATCAACAAAGGATGCAGATTCAATTTATTACTTAAAAACTTAGCCTCCAATATTTCTCTACATATCTGAACTAAAATATATAACAAAATTAATCCAAATGACACAATATATTGTTTTACAATAATATTGTATATGATTATTGGAATAAATACAATTATTGTTCCTACATAAGGCAAAATATCTAAAACTCCGCATACTACTCCTAAAAATATTGGATGTCCTACTCTAAGAATTGTAAAACCAAAAGTAATTTCTAATGTAGATATTAATACCAAAATAACTTCTATAACAACCATACTTTTTATATTTTTCTTTTGTTTTCTCGCTTTAATAAATAATCTTTCAGGAATTAATCGCATAAAATAATCTAATATTCTATCTCTATCAACTAAAAGAAAGAAGACAGATATATTTCCTATAAAATACGAAAAAAACCATTCGCCTGTTGATATTGCACCATTTTTTATAAATCCCTTATCTATTACGCTATAGCTATTTTGTGAAACGCTACTTATATTAAAAAAATTCATAAAATAATCAATAATTCCTTCAAATTTATATAAATTGTTTTTACAGAAGTTAACAATTATATTATAGATAGAACTTCCTAAATACAATATGCATATCACAATAATTATATTTATTATCAATATACTTATTGCTGCAGAAATTTTAGGTGGTATATTAAACTTTAAAAATAATTCATATAAAGGCTTTGTAACGATCAATAAAATCACTATTGATATAAAGGGCTGGAAATAATATTTCACAGCAAATGTTACTATTGCCATTACAATAAAAAGCAATATAAGTTTTATTAATACATTATAATCTTTTACATGTTCCATCTTTTCAGCCCCTAAATAATATTTGTTCTATTATTTATATGATTAAAAGATTATTTTTATTATGTAATTTGAACATTACAAAAAATGAGAATTCAAACACTTTGAATTCTCATTTTTCTATCTTTAGTCGGTGTCAAAATTTATTTTGATACAACCAATTTTTATCTATAAATATTAAGCATTTTTAGTTTAAAGTATAGTTTAAAGTATTTGGCATTGAACCTGAACCTTGAACTCCAAATTCAACACTTCCACCTTTAGCTATATTAGCGTTCCAACTTACTGGAGTAATTACATAGTAATCACCAACTTCATTAAGTGTAACGTTCCA
>SVCK01000062.1 GCA_015058375.1 Clostridium sp. | reverse complement strand
TAAATTTGCTTTTCACCATTTGAAAAGTCATTTATATTAATCTTTGTACTTAAGCTATAATATCCTGAGAATACATCATTTTGAACACTTTCTAAAAGCATATCATTGCTTGATGTATGATAATGATTATGTAAGTCTTCTAAGAATTTCTTACCATACTTTTTAGATAATTCTTCAAAACCAAGATTATTTATAGCATTTAGTACATCATTACTTGTATAATCTTTGTTTATGTATAGAGTAGTATTAAATGAATCATCTATTACAATGCTATTAACATAATTATCTTTTCTAATAATAGTACTGAAAATTTTAATAAATTCATTTTCAATTAAGTTTATTTTATCTTTTGTAAGGTTAATTAATAAATTATTCAAATAGTTAATAAGGTCAGAAGATATATCTGAAACATTTATACTTTGAAGCAGAGTAGTATATTCATTTCTAGCTCTAGTTAAATGATATTCTTTATTTTGTAATTCATTATGCTTTAATTGTAGTTGATTTTTCTTTACAGCAAGATTACTTTGAGCAATACTTATTTCTTCACTGATTGTGTGCATTGTTTCTAAGTAATTATTTAATAATTCATCTGAAATTGAAGAATTCAATTTATCACGTAAAAGTTTTATCTTATTATTATTTTGAGATATAGAGTTAAACTTATTAAATACATTTTTTTTAAGTTTGCTACAATTTCCAAGTATATTATCAATAGTATTTAGAATTGCTTTTTTATGCTCAACAGATAATTCAAGTATATTTTGAGTATTTGCAATACTTTCACAATCAAACATAGTATTAAGTAAATCAACGGCTATTTCTTTATAAGAATTATCATCTAAATCCTCTTTAATATGTGATGTTAGTGATTTTTTAATAATATCCGCAGATAATTTTTCTTTTATAGAGTTATATGAAGTTAAAGTATCTTCCTTTTCTATTTGCTCTTTTGTATCATTTAATAAATCGGTAACTAATAGAAATGGGAGAGTGTCATTACAGAAATCTTTAATTTCTGTTCCAGCAGTTGTACGTTCAACTTCTAATTTTGCAATTTCGGAATTTAAAGCAGCTTTTTCACCTTCTAGAAGTCCACCACTATTTTTAAAAGTATTTTCAGTATTTTTTCTCCTTATTAATAAATCTTCAATAAAGTTTTCATCATTTTTAATAGCTTCTTCTAAATAAGAAATATCATTTTTTATATTTTTTACAGACATTGATAAATCATCAAAAGTGTTTTTAACTTCATCTAACTTTTTGTTTGATTTTGATTGAGTTCTTTGATGGCTTAAAAGATGTTTCTTTAATACTTCAAATGTATCATAGTTAAAAAGTTGTAATATTGATTCTTTTAGGTTGGAATTAGCACTTTTTCCGGTAAAGAAATCGCTTAATTCTTCGCCATCAAAGAAGAAAAAGTTAAATAATGATGGTGGAAGAACTGATTTTAAGTATTTGTCAAAATACAATTTGTCTTCGTTATTTAAAATTTTATCATCTAATGATACAGTGAAATCTTCATGAAGTCTTTGATTCGAATAATTCCATGTACGCTTTAGATAATAGTTTTTGATTTTTGTTCCTTCTTTAAAAGAAAGACTTAAACCAATGAAGCTTTCGATTCCTTCATTAGTATAAGCATTATCATTTATGTTGCTTTTTATTTTAGTTAAATAGTTATGATTGATACCTAAATATCCATAAGTAATTGGACCATATAAACATAGTTTTATTGCTTCAAATAAAGTAGATTTACCTGCACCATTTTCACCACCAATAAGCACTATATTCTTATTGTCATGTGGAGAAAAGGAGAAGATAGTTTCATCTTCATATGATCTAAAGTTTTTTAATGTTATGCTATTAATTATCATTGTCTATCTCCTCAACTATAGTTTTGTGTAAGTGTTTTTGATTAAGAATTTTATTAATTGATCTATCTAAAATAGTTTTGTTAGTGAAGTGCTTATACTTGTTAGTTTCAATCAATAGTTTATAAATTAAGTCTTGCCCTAAGTTATGTTGTTTACATAATGAATCTATTTCATTTCTAGTATCAGTATCAAACATAGGTTTTTTATAATCATCCCATGGAAGCTTTTTACCCATAACATTATGATAAATATCTACTAATGTTCTACGAGTTAAATCTTCTTCTTCATCCCAAATTCTATCTATAACTTCAAGTTCTTGCTGAGTTATTATTTCAATTCCTTCATATTCTTCATCAATTAACTTTTGAAGTTTTAGAAGTTTTTCTAAAATTAGCTTTCTTGCTTTAAAGTTAAAAGGACCATATCCAAGAACATTAATATATTTTCCTTTATCATCTTCTTGAATTTTTGATTTATCAATAATAATATCATTTGAATTATCTACACTTAGTAAAGGAAGTAATTCTAAATAAATCTTATCTTTATCATCAGAAGGATTTTTATTACCTTTTTCAATTTCAGATTGACAATTCTTTAAATCAATAAATCCTTCACCTTGTTCATTAGAAAAAATGTAATCAGGATTTACAATGAATTCTTCTAACAAAGGTAATTTATTTAAATATAATTTTTTATAATAATGATTTCCATCTCTTCTATATTGCATTCTGTATTCATGCTTATTACGAATGCTTATTATCCATTCTCTAAAGTCGAGTAGGGGTTGTAGCCAAGTTTCACCACTTTGAATAAATCCAGTTAATGATTTATCTTTGGCAACTACAGTACAGATCCAACATCCAAATCTCGAATTTCCACATGATGGAGTATCTTTGTCCATGGTATTAGTAAATGGACATTCTCCACCTTCACCACCAGTATATAAGCTAAATAAGTCATTATTACTTGTACCCCATGGTGTAGTACCATTATTATCAAGTAATATTCCCCAAACATCTTCGGTTGTAAGTTCAACAATAGGGTTATAAACATAAGTATTTTGTAAAGTAACATGTGGAGTTAATAAGTAGCCTTCAATTTCTCTATTCTTTATTCTTATACCTCTAGCAATACTTTCAGATTTTCTAACACCAAGTAAAACAACAACTTCACCGTTTTCTTTTACTTTATCTTCTATAAATTGATTTGATGGTTTAATCTTTAAACGTTCAGTACACCATCTAAATCTTATAGATGTTGGAGTAGGAAGACCTTTACCAATTATATTAGTCCAATATGTATTATCATAATCTGGATGAACCATGTGAGTGTATAGTGGAATATCAGCCAGTTTTGCACCTTCATTAATTAATTGAGAGTTATGCTTTAGATAACCTAATACAATTGGATTTTCAATTAACGTATCAGATGAAACAATATAAACAGCTTTATGTCTTTCTTCTTTAGGAAGGCTTTGAAGCATAGAAAATACCAACTGTACAACAGTAGTACTATCTTTACCTCCACTGTAACCTATAACCCAAGGTCTATTATCATGTTTATAGACCATTTTCATTTCGTCTAAAATATAATTTACTTTTTGTTGTAATTCAGTGTGCATTATTTTGTATCCTTCCTTTTACATTCGTTCTCTAGTTTTTCTTCATCTTTAGATAATTCTAAACCAAGTTTCATTTTTATAAGATTATTTGTTAGTTTAACATATGAACTACTTTTAACAATTCTACCAGTAGGACCTATAACTCTATTTTGCCAATCTTCTAAGTTTGTTCTATGCCAATCAATATCTTTTATATTGGATAATATTGATATCCAATCATTTGGGTTATTTTTATAAAGATAATTGCCAACTAATCCAAGAGCTTCTAAAACAACACCATTTGAACTAATATAATCTGTTCGAAAATGTGAAGCGCTAGATTCTTTGTTGAATACAAACTGCCATTCTTTCATGTTTTCACATAAAATGCTCCAAAATTCTTTTACAAAACTTATAACATTTTTGTCGTCAAGATCCAAGTTGTTAAGTAGGTTTTTATTTGTTTCATTTATACTACTTAACGTGAATAATTTGGATGAAAATTTAGATAAAGAAGGGTGTTCTTTATCAGTAAAATGTTTTAAATAGTGGTTTTCTTCAACCAATGATTTTGTAATTATAGCAATAGGATCACGTGAATCATATAAAATTCCTATAGATTTAGAAACATTTACAGCATGTTTATTTAAATCAGCAAATATTTGTTGGCTCCTTTTTAAACCTTCATCAATAAATAGAACTATAGATATTGTTTCTTCGCCAAGTGAAGGATCTGTTTTTAGTGCTTCTTCAATAGCTGCCCTTCTATGTTGACCATCATTTATTAAAAGTCTGCTATCCATAGAAACTTTTAATGTTCCTATATTTTTATCAAAAGATTTATCTATACATGAAAAATTAAACTCACCATCAATAGATGCGGTGAGAGATGAAAATACATAGTTTTTTGGATTATTTACTATATATGATGTCATTTCTGGAATACGAGCTTTATTTAAAATTCTTTGTGCACGTTGTTCAGGTGGAATGTCATCATCATTAAATATGAATAGTTTAGATAATATTTTTAATGGACACATGATGATAAAATAATCTCGTGACGCTTGCTTTCCTTTTATTGCAGGAAAAGTGTAGAAAAAATTATTCATATTGCACCTCCTACGTACGTATATTAACCACCAATAATTATATAATTTGTGCTTAAAAATGTAAAGAAATTATAATGAATAGAAAAATTCTCTTCTTAATTTATAGATTGGGATTTGTTTTAGATAATATAGTTCATTCTATTTAGTTAAAAGTATGTATTTATACAATAAAAAAAAGATAAGCCAATTAAAAATTTTTAATGACTTATCTACTTAAAATTTAATGGGAGAGTAGTAATGAATACTACCTGTTTTAATGAAAAACTAATATCATTATTAATATTTGACAGATTATAAAAATTTTAAACATTAAATATATATTTTTTTTAGTTTATTCATTTTAAAAAAGAGTATTATATGTGTTGTGTTGATGTGTTTTGATGTTTAGGTATAGTTTTTATAGAAAAATATAGAAAAAAATCATAATGAGAAGTATAATTGTAATAGATGTTACAAAAAATATATAGCTATCAGTATTAAGTTTTACTAAGATGGCTTTTTTTTAGGAGGAATTGTTGTGAATATAAATAAAGACTATTTGCTATCAACTGCTGAAGAAATTTTAAAGTTCGATAGTCCTACAGGTTTTTGCTATGAGATTATGGATTTAATTGAAGAAAAAGTTAATAAACTTGGATTTGCTCTTGAGAGAACAAATAAAGGCTGTGGAATTATTACTGTACCTGGTCAAAACAATGATAAGGTTATAGGACTTGCAGCACATGTAGATACTTTAGGAGCTATGGTAAGGTCTATAACTTCACAAGGAACATTGAAATTTACAATTTTAGGAGGTCCAATTATACCAACTCTTGATTCTGAATATTGTAAGATAAGAACAAGAGATGGAAGAATATATACTGGAACTTTTTTAAGTACAAGTGCTTCTGTTCATGTTTATGAAGATGCAGCTTCTAAAACAAGAGATGAAGCTAATATGGAAGTAAGAATTGATGAAGAAGTTAGAAATAAAGATGATGTTAAAGCGTTAGGTATAGAACCTGGAGACTTTATTTTTATAGATCCTAAAACACAAATCACAGAAACTGATTTTGTAAAGTCTAGATTTATAGACGATAAGGGAAGTGTAGCTTGTATTTTATCTCTTCTAGAAATGTTCAATAGAGAAAATATAAAACCATTAAATACATTAAAAATACTTATTTCTGTATATGAAGAAGTAGGACATGGAGCATCTTATATTCCAGATGATGTTACTGAACTTTTAGCAGTAGATATGGGATGTATTGGTTCTGATTTATCATGTACTGAATATGATGTTTCAATATGTGCTAAGGATTCTGGTGGTCCATATGATTATAATATGGTAACTAATCTTGTTAATTTAGCAAAGGAAAATAATTTGAATTATGTTGTTGATATATATCCAAGATATGGATCAGATGTTGGAGCAGCCTTAAGAGGTGGTAATAATATAAGAGGTGCATTAATTGGACCAGGAGTTTCAGCATCTCATGGTATGGAGAGAACTCATTATAAGGCTTTAGCAAATACAGTTAAATTATTATATTTGTATACTTGCAAATAGAAAGTATATAAATATAGGGTTATTTATTTAAGGTATTGAAAGGGGCTTGAAGGGAAAGTTGAGATATACATTAAAGGATATAAAAGCTTTATCAAATGAAAATCCAAGAATGTATCCAGTACTAAAAACTGAATATTTGGAAAAAGTTAAACCAGGATGTATCGTTAAACTTATAATTGAAAGAAATCATGATAAGATATTTTATAAAGTTTTAAAAAGTGATGATAGAATTTTAGTGAGAGTTATAGGGTGCGAAAATGATAAGATAACAGGGGTAATAATTTTTGGTGCAGAAGATAAAATAGTTAGGAAGCACATTGAATTTGGCTATAATAATATTTTGTTTGTTTATGAAAATGAAAGTAAGGTTGTTGATTTTAATAAATATGTAGCAATATCTAATAAAGCTTTGAAGTTTAATCAAATTAATTGGGTATTTAAAAGTACGCCATTAGATTCTAAGGATAGTGGATGGCAGTTATTTTATGGTGATGAAGATAATGAATATATAAGAGATTCATCAAATATTAAAATGATTACTATGGCAGAAGCTTTAAAAAAGGAACCTTTACTTGAATATGTGTTTGTTGAAAAAATAGAAAATGCAGAATATAGTAGTAGAGTAAATAAATTTCTATTAATATAAACAGCAAGATTTGTATATTTAATTATACTTATGAGGTATAATTACAAGTGAAAATTTTTAAAATTATATGGGGGAAAGATTAGTGGAAGATAAAAAAGTTCAACAGTTAATAGCTGAATTTGCAGGTTTAGATAAAAATGATAAGAAAGCAATTTTAGATAAACAACAGGAAATTTTATATGCGTTAATAAAGCAAGAATACATATATACTCTTCTAGATAAAGGAACAACATTAGAACAATTTAAGAATAATACTGGAAATATATTGATTTCTGGTAATGCTATGGAAAGACCTTGTTTTAGGATTTATTCAGAAAAGTCTTTGGCAGAAGATTGTGCAAGAAGATATGAACTAACTATTGATACACCAGAACAGAAAAATGTACCATTAGTTTTTAAAGTTACAACTAAAGGTATGATAAAAACAGCTTATAGTGCAATGTTTAAAGGTTTATCTGATATAGTTATTGATGATGGCGCAAATTGGATTAATGTTAATGTAAGGGATTTTGTTAATTCTTTATATTCTTATATTGGAGAAGAGGAAATTGTAAACAGTACTGATTTTACTTTTATCAATATTGTAAATATGCTTAAGTATACTGATAATGGAATATTTTCAGTTGTAAATAGGGAAAGTGAAGACAAATCTAAAATAGTTCAATTTTTCTTACAAAAGAATGATGCAGATAAGTATGCAAATGAAGTTTTAAAGAATGCAACTGCTGTAAAGAAGTTTGATTTAAATGGATTTAATGATTTAATTGTAGATACTTTAAATGAGATGCCAGAAGCAGAAATTTCAATTGTTTTTGGAATGATTATAAGAAGGATGAAAGTTGCTAAAGCTAATTTTTTCTTAAATAAGATGCTATAAACGTGCAAATGATTAGTATCAAGTTAGTGATGAAAATAATATTTATGTAGTGAAAGTAATTTTTGGAGGGAAATAATGCCTGCAATAAAATTTAATAGTCCAGTTGTTGAAAAAAAATCAATTATAACTGATGAAAGGGCTATAAAAATAGATGGCGATAAGACTCTTGAAAATAGCACAAGTAGCTTACAGAAAGAACTAAAGATAAGGGAAGAAAAACTAGCTCTTAAAGAAAAGGAACTTCAAGAGTGGGAAGAAAGTCTTAAGAGAAAAACAGAGAAAATTAAACTTGTAATTCAAGCTATGATAAAGAAGGATGAGCAGCTTAAAAATAGAAATATTAAATAGGTAAAAAAATATAAGTTCAACAGAAAGATACCTTACAAGGAAGTTGTATTTTCCTTGTAAGGTATCTTTTAATTTTTAATTCTAATTACATTCTGAACAATCAGGGAATTCTATTTGGAATATCATAGAAACACAATAAACTGAATGACAAGGTAAATCAAAAGTTGGTACATAATCGTCATAGCAATTAGAATCTCCATTTTCTTTTAATTTTCTAATTTCAAGTTCGTAAGAATTTCCACCTTCAAATATGTCACAACGTTTAACAGGAAGATTAGTCTTTGTATTAAAAACCTTAAAGTTTTTACAAGTACAGATATTTTTAAGTTTTAAGTTGATAGGATATTCAACTGTCAATGTATCAACAACAGTTGAGTCATCATCACAAATCTTAAAAGTTAAATCTCCATAGTTACCAAAAACAAGTGTATAAACAATGTCATCACCTTTGCCAGGAAAAGCTCCAGGAATGCATTCTGCTGAATTGCTAGCATATTTGTGACCAAAAATTTTAACTTCACCAGAAACTACAACAGGCTCTGGATTTGTAACTGGACAACATATTGTTTCATCATGGAAATTTACATCATCTATAAAATTAATTTGTGTGTGTTTTTCTTTATCTGGACCCATAAAAATGGCGCCTCCTTATTTTCAATTATGTTATATTTTATGATTTAAGTTAATAAAATGTGAAATATGATATAAATTGTCAAACAAAAAATTAATTAAATATTTTCTTGTAAAAGATTAAATCGTAATGTATAATTGTTCTTGTAAAGAAATTTACGTAGAATAATAAAAGATTAATTTTGTATAGTTTTCTCTTAATTGTAGAGACCTTTATATTTTAGTCTTTTGATTAGGAGGAAAGTATAATGACAGATAAGACAATTGTATGTAAAGATTGTGGAAAGGAATTCGTGTTTACAGTAGGAGAACAAGAATTCTTCAAAGAAAAAGGATTTGAAAATGATCCAGTTAGATGCCCAGCTTGTAGAAAAGCTAAGAAGGCTCAAAACAATAGAAGATAATTGTAAATTAAGCTACAGGAAACTGTAGCTTTTTTTGTTTAAAAGGAACCAACTTCCCTTTAGGTGTAACTTTTGGGCGTGGTTCCTTTTTTGATGAATAAAAAATATATTAGAAAGAGGAATGTTTAAAAGCGTGGTAAAGCCATTTTTTTATTGAAGTTTTATATATATTTGTTCATTTGTGCTAGATATTTCTAATAATCCAATACTGTTTGCATTTTTAGCATAATCAAAGAAAGATTCTTCTAAATTTTGTTTAGTATCAGAATTAAGTCTTTTCCATTCAAATGGTCTAAAT
>SVCK01000061.1 GCA_015058375.1 Clostridium sp. | reverse complement strand
TATGATAGATGAAAGAAAATCTCTACAGGAAAATGGAAAAATAGTAAAGGACAACGGCAATTTAAATAATATAAAAATAACTGTTATATGTGCAGGGAATAATGGATTTGATAACTGGCAGACTTATGAAAAAGAACTAGCTAATATGTCACAAAATAGTGAGTTTATATATGTAGAGGATTCAGGACATTTTATACATCATGAGTATTCGGAATTAGTTATAAATAAGATAAAAGAGATGCTAGACTAAATTGTAAAAATTAAATAGAGAGATTAAAAAACATAAATATACTTTTTTATATTTCAAAACAATTGATTAAATTTCAAAATAAGTCAAAAAGTGGTAAAATATTGTTTGATTTTAGAAAAATACTTTAAATATCGAAAAAATAGGCGTATAATTATTTTTGAATGATAGAAATAAAATAATTATTAGAGGGGAACTAAAGAAATATGAATGATAAGTTAAAATATTTAATGGATTTAATTGATGTAATTAAGGAGGTCGGGGAGGACCATGCAGCTTATTGTGTATGGAACGATAATGCAGTATTAGAAGCGTTTTTTGCTTCAGATGAATTAAATATTGATTTTGAAGTGGGATTTAAATTGCCAGAAGAAGATCCTCTATATACAACTTTAAATACTGGAAAGATAATGTATAATACAATTCCTGCATCAGTTTTTGGAGTTGGTATTGAAATAAAAATTATACCTGTATTTGATGAAGATAAAGTAGTTGGAGCATTTACAACCATGTTTTCATCTGCAAAAAAGGATGCAATTACTAATCATGTCAATAATTTTACTGATTCGTTAGAAACTACTGGAAATTCAATTAGAGAAATAGCTAATGGAGCAGAAAATCTTTCAGCTAATATGAATAATGTTGGAGATATAGCTATGCAGGTAGATAAAAAATTAGAAGAAGCTTTAGAAATAGTTGGTGATATAAAGCAAAATGCTAAGCTTTCTAATATATTAGCACTTAATGCTTCAATTGAATCTGCAAGAGCAGGAGAAGCAGGAAGAGGTTTTAGTGTAGTTTCAGATGAAATGCGTAAATTTTCAAAGATGAGTGGAGAAGCTTCTGAAAAGATAAATACAACTTTATCACAAATAATAACTGCTTTAGATAAAGTGAAAAAGAGTGTTATAGATTCTACTCAAATTGCTAAAGAACAAGCAAG
Organism: Clostridium sp.; assembly: GCA_015058375.1. Classification (GTDB taxonomy): domain Bacteria; phylum Bacillota; class Clostridia; order Clostridiales; family Clostridiaceae; genus Clostridium. The sequence continues at coordinate 11,464 of SVCK01000061.1, read as the reverse complement.
TGCAGTTAATGGACTTGATATAACTTTTAGTGAACTTAATAAAAGTTTTACTGAACTTAATTCAACCTTTGAAAGAGAAGAAAATTTTTAAAATATAGAATTATTAAAAAAGATAGAATTTTTTGCTAAGAAATTCTATCTTTTTTGTTTCTAATTTTTAAATATAATTTGTCCTATTATTAAAGCAGCGATTGTTGGTAAAAACCAGCCAAAATCTAGTAATGCTGCTGGTAAAAAATTTAAACCAGGTATTAATAATAAAATTGAACAAACTAAAGAAGTTAATACTGCAAGTCTTGCTGTTTTTATTTTTACATAATCCTGTAATAGAGCATAAATTATTATTGTAATTGCAACAGGATATAAAAAACTAAGTATTGGTGCTGAAAAAACTATAATTTTATCAACTCCAAGCAATGCGATTCCATAACTTACGATACAGATAATTATAACATTAAATTTATAGCTTAATTTTCCATTAGATATTTTTTCAAAATGTTCTGCACCAGCAGTTGTTAATCCTATTGATGTTGTTAAACATGCAAGTCCCATTGCAACGCCTATAAGAACAGGCCCAATATCACCAAGTATGTTTTGAGCAATTAATACTAAAAGTCTTGTCTTGTTTATTTCACCAGAGACAAGTTCTGAAGTTTGTGCTCCAATAAATGTAAGGCCGCCATATACAAAAGCAAGGCCTATAATAGCTACTAGACTGGCTTTAACTAGAATAGAAGATAGTGCTTTTCCTTCGTATCCTTTGCTTTTAATAGATGAAAGTATTAAATTAACAAAAAGTAAAGCACCAATAGCATCCATAGTTTGATAACCTTCTAAAAGTGAAGAAGCAAAAACTCCTGATATGTCCTTTTCGGCAATAGACCCGATTGGCATAAAAATTCCCTTTAAAATAAGGACTACCAATATAATAATTAAAGCTGGAGTTAAATATTTACCTATAGTATCAATGATTGATGATTTTTTTAAAAGAAAATATAAATTTATTCCAAAGTAAATTAAGATAACTAACCATGATGGTACATTTGGAAAAAAAGGATTTATAGTCACCTCAAATGTTGTAGCTGCTGTTCTAGGTACAGCAAGTAATGGACCTATAGCTAACACTAACATTGTTGTAAAAATAGTAGCAAATTTTCTATTTATTTTATTAGCAATATATTCGAAATTATTGCCTCCTTTTGAACAAGAAAGAATCGCTAAAAGAGGCAGTCCTACACCTGTAATTATGAAGCCAATCATACCTGTTAAATATTGTGAACCAAGAGTATATCCAAGATATCCTGGGAAAATTAAATTGCCTGCACCAAAAAACATTGAAAATAGTGCAAAGCCTATTATGATTGCATCATTAGTTGTTTTTTTCATTCGTTTATCATTCCTTCATTATATTTTAAATATTTTTATACATTATTTAAAGTATAACATAATTTTTAAAAAAATAATAGAGAAAGTATTGGCTTAAGTATGAATTTTCAAAAATAATTATATAAAAAATAAATTCAAGAGGAAATTAAGAGAAATAAAATTGTACAACATATTGACATTGTTGGCAAATAATAATATATTTAACATAATAGTTAAATAATTCAAGGGAGAGATTGGGAATGAAAATTTTAGTGTATGGGGCAGGTGTAATGGGATGTCAGCTTGTTCATAGATTGTGTAAAAGAAAAAGAAATGAAGTAACGCTTCTTGCAAGAGGAGAATGGAAAAATGCAATTGACAAAGAAGGACTAGTGATTAGACACTCAGGATACTTTCATACAACTAAAGATAAAGTAAGGACTATCGACAAACTTGAAAAAATGGATGAGTATGATTTGATTTTTGTTGTAATGAGATATAATCAAGTTTTTAATGTTTTAAGAAATTTAGGAGAAAATATAAGTTCAAATATTATACTAATTGGTAATAATTTAGATCCAAAACTATGTGAACAAGAAATTAATAAATGGTCTAAAGTTAAGAAAAATATTGCTTTTGGTCTATTTGATGGTGCAGGATATAGGGATAAAAACGTAATAGTAAGTATTAGTAGAGTATTTACAAAAATTACGATAGGCGGAGTAAGAAAAAGGATCAGTAATGATTTTAAAAATATTATAGAATTAACTTTTAAAAGAACAGGTTATAAGCCTATTTTTGAAGAAGATATGGAAGCATGGCTTTTATCACATGTGGCACAAATGCTACCTGGATGCTATCTTTGTTATACATATAATTTAGATATTGAGAAAGTTACTAAAAAAGATGCTGCAATGGCAGTAGTAGCAACAGTTGAAGCTCATAGACTTTTGAAGAGTCTAGGCTATCCAATATGTCCTGAAGGTAAAGAGGAGGCATATGAAGAGGATATTGAAAGACATGCGAAAAAGGTACATTTTAGATATACTAGAATGATAGGTAAGTTTTTTATAAGCAATTTTTGTAAACATATAATTGATGAAATGAATTATATTGATATTGCTTTTAATGAGTTTAGGGAGAAATCTTCGGTTGAAATGAACGTTTGGGACGAACTTAGAGAAAGGGCAAGAAGGCAGATTGCAGTTCAAGAAAATTCGAGGTTAGCACTTCAGTTTGATTGTAATTTTGCTACGTTAAAATAATTTTAAAGTATAAATTTAGTGTCATAAAAAAAGAGTAAAAATCTAAATGGCTCTAAATTAGTGTGATATCCTAAAGTTTAAATTAATATACTTAAATATAAATGGATATATCAAAATATTTTTTGATATATCCTATTATTTTATATATTTTAGGAGGATGCTATGAAAATTAAAAAAAGAGTTTTGGCTATTTTATGTACATTATGCTTTGTATTCTTTTTTACCTCGTGTGGATTAGATAAGACAGAAAAGATGACTCCGCAGGAATCGGGGGATATGTTTTATAATATAGCTGCCCATCAAGATGATGCTAAACTTAAAGAACTCCTAGGAGATAAAGCTTCTGAAGTTGATGAAGCAATTAAAAATAGAAATGTTGAGACAAAGGAAAGTATCAGTAGTATATTTGGAGAGATTGAGTTATCAAATGAAGAAGCTAATAATTTTGTAGACTCAGTATTAAAAGCTATGGGTAAGTTGGAATGTAAAAAAGTTACTGTTTTAAATGAAGACGATGATAAAGTGGAATTAGAGTTTGAAGTAACTTATGTAGATTATAATAAGATAAGTGAAGAAATTACGAGTGAGTTAAAGACAGAATTACAAACAAAAATTGCAAATGTAGGAGCATCTAATATCGATTATAATAAATTGCAGAATGAGGCTATAAAAATGACTTTTCTAAAATTTACAGAGAAGCTTAATTCATATGTACCAAGTGAAGATACTAGAACTTTTAAATATATTTTTGTAAAGAAAACTTATAATATAGATTCTAAGAATAAAGAGATATATGTGCCTGAAGATGAAAAAGGATTTGCAGAACAAGTTGCAAAGGTTAGTTTAAGTGCTTAGTGATTTTAAATTGCAATTATTGAGAATTTGAGTTGTTTAATAATGCACTAAAAATAATTGTAGTGCCCCAAAAGAGACACGTTAATGTTTCTTTTGGGGCACGCTTATAAAAGCTTATTGTAGTTAAGTCCATTTCGGAAATAACCACATACTATAATATATAACCATTTTAAAAAAAAATATGCCTTGATTTAGTATTAGGACTTAAGTCCTGTTTTTTAAAAAAATATTAACAAATAATTCTATATATGTTAGAATGAGTATTGGAATGATTGTTACATAAATATTTATATATGCAGAGTAATTAGAAAGGAGGTAAATTTTGAATTTATACATATATGAAAATAACAAATATAAATTTAATAAAAGATACACGGAATTTTTATCAGAGGGTATTGATAAATATTTAAATGTATGTGGTAATTATTATAAAAAAGATATTGTAAAATCTTTTAACTATGGGATATAAGGATTATTGAGGGAGAGAAGGATTATATGAACTGCGTTAAGTAGGGACTATAGTCCTGTTTTTTAAAATTTATTATATTAATCATTGACAATTTTGATAAATAAGAATATCATAGTTATGGTAATTAAAAACGATTACAAAAACAAACAAAAAACATACATAGCATTGTTACGAGTAAAGTAGGCAAGTTAGTGGATTTTAAAGTTATTTAAGTTTTAAAATTAGCAACTTGCCTACTTTTAATTTATAAAAAGTTATATTTAAAATTTACTATTTTTATTATAAATACAACAAAAACCAAAAAAGTAAATATAAAAAAACATGTAATAATAAACAATTTTACCTATTATGTTGCTTAAAAAACAAAATTAATAATTTTAATGGTATTTTATATAAGATTATTGTGATAATATTAGTAATGTAAAAGATAAAACTTATCTTTTAACCTATATATTGATTATTTAGATAAGTGTAGAACTCACAGAAATAAATTATAAAAAATAGAGAAGTAGTCTATATTTTAAATAGCCTCTTCTCTATTTTTTTGTTTTTATAGAATGTGAATAAGTACCAGAGTCTTTGTTTTATTTGCCATATTGACAAAATGTGGAATGAATGGTATATTGTTCATCAATAATATGCTTAAATTGTTAATAGGAATATTAAAATATAGGTTTTATAGAATATAACTTGTTTATAGGGGGAAAAATGAAAAGTGAAATTTTAAGCAACAAAAATTTATGCAAGATAACAATGGCAGAATGTTTATCTAGCTTTGGAGACAATTTAGATTATGTTGCATTATGTATATTATGCTATAGCTTATCTGGAAGTGTAATTTCTATTGGTATTTTGTCATTGATGAGTTCAATACCAAATATAATTTTTACATTAATTGGAGGCGTGGTGTCAGATAAAATTAATAAGAAAAAACTTATTATTGCTATGCAAGTTGTTAGGGGGACATTAGTACTAACAATGCCTATAATGTATATCGCAGGAATATTGAGCAATATATATATTTATATTATTACTTTTTTAGTTTCCATTTGTGAAAGTTTTTATATGCCATGTAGTAATGCATTTACTTTAGATATAACAGATGATGAAAAATATTTAAAGGTTAATAGTGAAAAGAACTCTTTAAATCAAGTAGTAACAGTTTTAGGGTTAACTTGTGGAGGTTTTTTAGTTGGATGTTTAGGCCCAAGTTTTGCAATATTTTTTGATGCTGGAACTTTTTTTATAGCAGCACTTATAACTTCTACTATTGAATATAATAAAGATAACTTAGATAAAGGCATGGATATATGTAATGTATTTAATTTGAAAAATATATTAAAAGAAATAAAAGAAGGATTACAAATAATTAATAAAGAAAAAAACATTAAAATATATATGATTAATTTTGTGATTATATGTATTTTGGTTGCTCCATTAGAGCCTTATATAACATATATGTTAAATAATATTGGATTGGATGATAAGTATAGTGATTTAGGTGTAGGTATATTATTTTCAATGCTAAGTATTGGAGTTATACTAGGTAATTTATTAATAATAAAACTAAAAGATAAATATACAAATTATAAAATAGTTAAATATGCAATCTTATTAACATTAATTACTGTTATGTTAATATGCATAAATAATTTGATTACATTGTGTGTTAGCATATTCTTATTAGGATTAAGTTCGGGACTATTAAAGTCATTAAGTGTTACTATAATAATGACTGGAGTTGAAGAGAATTTTAGAGGTAGAATTTCATCATGTATTTTATTATCTGCGTTGAGCATAAGTCCATTAATAAGCATAGTAGCAAGTTCATTTATTGAATTGAATTTTAGAGAAGGTATTTGGATTTTAGATATTTTTCTATTATTAGGATTCATGCTGATTTTCAAAAAGAATAAAAGTATATTGCTAATTAATACTGATGATTAATATTTAAATATTTATTAAAAATGCGACCTTAAATTAAGGCCGTATTTTTTTGTGTCTTGAAAATAAAAAATTAAAAAAGCAAGAAGAAGTCACTTTTTTATGTTAAATTTGTTAAAAATTCATTTATTTTTTTGTGCAAAAAAAATATGAAATTGTGAGATAAGCAACAAAAATTTCAAAGTTGTTGTTTATCAAACAAATACAAAATTTTTAATGATATTCAAGTAAATAAGTAATTGTTAAAATAATCACATAGGAGATGATTAAAGCAGAGAGTGATGTATTCTGTTTATAAATATTCTTCTATGATATAGGAGGCATGATTATATGATAAAAGAAAATAATATGAATTATCTTGCAAATGGTGGACAAACATATATGCCATTTCAGCATAATATAAAGGTTAAAACTGTGGACTATGTACCACTTTCAAAGCCAGAACCTGCAATAGATGAATTAGTTTTGAATGAAACAGCTATAAAAAAAGGATGGATTATTCAGTCACAAGAACAGCACTTTGTGCCAGGAGTAACATCTGAAATGATGGATTGGTTTTGGGCTAATATGGAGAAATGTTATTATTTATGGGCTCCAGGTTCACATAAGAGATTTAATTGGGTTAAAGAACCTTGGAAATATGGATTTGTAAATTCAATACATATGATTTCAGAATCTGTTGGTGAAAACTGTCCTGTATTTGGAGGAAGTGGTATAGAGATTCATAGACTACCTTTAACATACTTCCCTTTTACAACAAACTTAGAACATGTAATTTGTGAAGGTACTTTTAATGATAAAGGAGAATTTGTCGATTCAACAATTCACATGTGGGATGACGTTGAAGGTGGATGTCGCCATATAACAGCAGCAGTTGTTAGTACAAAGGCTACAGAACCACCTCACTTTGTTTTAGAAATGCTTGCAGAAAATCCAGAGGCAAAAATAGTACCACCAAGTGTTACTAATCACGCTGAATATGAAGCTAGTATGTGGCCAAGATTCTTACCTCAGATATATTCATTATGGAAAGATCATCCTGATAAAACTCAAAGTGTAGAGTGTAACTTAACTGTAAGAAAGTTAGAGGATGGTTCTTTAGAATATGTTTATGAAAATGGACCAGTTGAACTTTAGGAGGAAGATTTAATGAAAGTAAATATAGTAATAGACGGCAAAAAGCTTCAAGTTGAAGAAGGTATGAATATATTAGAAGTAGCACTTCAAAATAATATTTATATACCTCATCTATGTCATCATCCAGATCTTCCAGACATAGGCTCATGCAGATTATGTCTTGTAGAAGTAGAAGGAAAAGATGGCGTTTTACCTTCATGTAAACTTAAAGCTGAGGAAGGTATGGTTGTAAAAACTAATAGTGAAGAAATAGACCATTTAAGAAGATTATCAATGGAACTTATTTTAGCAGCTCATCCAGAAGATTGTTCAACATGCCCTAAATATGGTAGATGTGAACTTCAAACATTAATTCAATATATGGGTGTTTCTGCCGTAAGAATGAATACAAGAGTAAAAGGTTTCCCTTCAAAGGAGCAAAATCTTTTAATTCATGATATGAATAGATGTATTGTTTGTGGAAGATGTGTGCGTGCTTGCAACGATATGAGAGGTGTAGGAGTACTAAAATATAATAAAGATGGTTTAGAAACATATATAGGAACAGTTCATAGCAAGTTATTAGTAGATTCAGACTGTAGATTTTGCGGTGCTTGTGCAGAAGTTTGTCCTACAGGTACAATAAGAGATTTAATGGATTATACACCAATTGAAAAGAAGGATACTTTAATTCCTTGCCAAGCGACATGTCCAGCTCACATTGATATACCACGTTATGTAAGACTTGCTAAGGAAGGAAAGTTTGAAGAATCAGTTGCTGTTATTCATGAAAAACTTCCATTTCCAGAAGCACTAGGAAGAATATGTCCTCATAAATGTGAAGGTGGATGTAGAAGAGGAGAAGTTAATGAGCCAGTATCAATACGTAATATTAAACGTTATGTAGCTGAAAATGCAGAAAATAGAATGTGGAAAGAAAATAGTAAGCATTTATCTCCAACTAATAAGAAAGTATGCGTTGTAGGAGGAGGACCTTCAGGAATGACAGCAGCATATTACTTGGCTAAACAAGGTCATGATGTTGTTCTTAAAGAAGCTTATCCAAAGCTTGGTGGACAAATGCAATATGGAATTCCAGCGTATCGTCTTCCAAGAGAAGTTGTAGATAAAGAAGCTTCATATTTAAGTTTAGCAAAAGTTAAGGTAGAAACAGGAACTAAAGTTACTGATTTTAAAGAACTTAAAAAGGAATTTGATGCTGTATTAATGGCTCTTGGTACTCATAAAGGGGTAAGACTTCCAATGGAAGGCAGTAATTTAGATGGAGTTATGGTTAATGCAGAGTTCTTAAGAAAAGCTTCTATGGGAGAAAATACTGGAATTGGTAAGAAAGTAATTGTCCTTGGTGGAGGAAATGTTGCATTTGACTGTGCAAGAACAGCTGTAAGATTAGGGGCAGAAGAAGTTCATTTAGCTTGTCTTGAAAAGAGAGAGGTTATGACAGCTGATGATGAAGAAATAGAACAAGCTATAGAAGAAGGTGTATTTGTACATCCAGGACAAACTTTTGAAAAAATTTGTGGAAAAGATAAAGCAGAAGGTGTAACATTTTGTAATGTACTTAACTTTACTTTTGATGAAAATAGAAGAGCTATCATTGAAAAGGAAGAAGGATCTGAACATACAATTGAAGCAGATACTATAATATTTGCAACAGGGCAAAGAGTTGATATTACTGAAGAAGCAGGTGTAGAACTTGGAAGAGGTAATTCAATTGTAGTTAAAGATAATACATTAAAAACAAGTATAGATGGAATTTTTGCATGTGGAGATGCAATTTATGGAACTAAAACTGTTATTCAAGCAGTAGCATCAGGTAGACAAGCAGCAGAAGAAATTGACAAGTATCTTGGTGGAAATGGTGATATTTCAGAGGTTTTAGCACCAGTTGAAAAGAAGGAAAAAATTATAGGCAAATTTGATGGATTTGGATATTTAAAACGTGCTAAAGAAGATATAGTATCTCCAGAAAAGAGAAAAGATAATTTTAATGAAATAGATCATGGATTATGTTCTTCAGATATATGTGGTGAAGCTGAAAGATGTCTTCAATGTGATCTTCGTTTTGAGATTACAAATAGTAGATTGTGGAGTGATTACACAGAGGATAATAGGGAGGCATAAATCATGAGTTTATTGAGTAATAATACAGAAGCATTAAAGAAGACTGGAATTCTTACTAAAGAAGAAATTAAAAGGTTTAATTATCAAAAAGTTAATGGAAGAATAGTTGCTAGTTTATATAACGAGGATACAGAAGGAGCTTTAAATATTCTAGTTAAGTCTAACCCAGCAGGTATTGTTGCAGGATTAGGCGTTTTAGTTAAAGCTACAGATGCAAAAGGTGCAGTATTGATTGTAAACTGTGATGTTAATGAACAAGAACTTACAGCAAATGCTGCAATAGCAGGAATAAGCCTTGAAATAATTAATGAGGAATTTGTAAATAAAAATTTATATAGTGAAGATTATATAGTTGATTTTAAAGAACTTGTAAATATATCAGAACAACTTATAGGTCAAAGCAGAAAAGAACTTGTTTTAATAGATGATGATGTTTTAAAAGAAGAAGATGAGCAAACTAAAGTTTTAGATTTAGTAAATGGAGAAAACTTAAAGGGAATTTTTGTGGATCATGAATTTTACAATATATCATCTTTAGAAGGAAAAACTCTTAAAGATTTAGCTTTAAAAAGTTGTGTGATTCATACAATAACTGATAAAGATTGCGTTGTTGATGAAGTTAAGAAAGAACTTTTAAAGCTTAGAAAAAAGAGTTGCGGAAAATGTACTTTCTGTAGAGAAGGTTTATATCAAATTTCTACTGTATTTAATGATATATCAGAAGCTCGTGGAAAGGAGACTAGCTTAGAACTTGCAAAAGAAATTTCAAGTGCTATGAAGATTTCTACTAATTGTTCGCTAGGTAAAGCAGGCTCGCTTCCAGTACTTACATCTTGCAATCAGTTTGAAGGTGAAATTCAAGAACATATAAATCGTAAGACATGTTTATCTGGTAAATGTCTTGCCATGACTAAGATTTATATAGATCCATCTAAATGTACAGGCTGTGGTAAGTGTGTTGAGGTATGTCCTAAAGCTGCAATAGAAGGAAAGAAGGGTTATATCCCTGTAATAGATGAATTCGATTGTACAAAGTGTGGTAAATGTTTAGAAATATGTGAAGATTGTGCAATAATTAAAACTTCAGGACGTGTTCCAAAACTTCCAGATAAGCCAATAAGAATTAAAGGAATGGCTAAAGAAGAGGATAATGTAGAAAAGCCTGTAAGAAAGAGCACAAAACGTAAACGTGTATTTGCTAAGTTAAATAAAGAAGAGGTTCAAGAAGAAAATGTAGTTCAAGAACAAAAGAAAGTTGAGGTAAATATTATGAAAACTTTAGAAACAGATTTAGTTGTAGTTGCAGCTGGACCAGCTGGACTTGCAGCAGCAATAGCAGCAGGTGAAAAAGGTGTTAAAACAATAGTGATTGAAAAATCTTCAGCTACTGGTGGAGCTGCAAACATGGGTATGGGACCTTTAGGAATAGATACAAAGGTTCAAAGAGCTGCTTTCAATAATATAAGTGTTGAAGATGCATTAAAGATGCACATGGAATATACTCATTACAGAGTAGATGAAGATTTAGTACAAACATACTTTAATAAGAGTGCAGATACTATAGAATGGTTAGAAGATATGGGAGTTAAATTTGCAGGTGCATTTAGATACTTCAAAGAATCAGAAGCAACATGGCACATTGTAATGCCTGATAATGGAGTTATAGGACCAAGAGCTGCTGGTGCTATGGTAAGAAAAATGACAGAAAGAGCTAAAGAATTAGGTTCTGAAATCTTACTAGAAACTGCTGGTGTTTCATTAATAACTGAAGATGGAAAAGTATGTGGTGTCAAGGCTATAGATAAAGACGGTAATGGAATAGAAATTAAAGCAAAAGCTGTAATTGTTGCAACTGGAGGATTCGGAAACAACAAGAAGATGATTAAAGAAGAATTTGGTTTAACTATAGGAGAAGATTATTTCCCATTTGCTATCCCAGGTATTGATGGTGATGGATTAAACATGATGTGGGAAGTTGGAGCTGAAAAATATGGACAAAATATAGAGGCTATATATCAACTTCCAGACAATTTAAATTGGTTCTTATTAGATGCTGTATTACGTCAACCAAATCTTTTAATTAATCAATTTGGTGATAGATTTATGGATGAAGGTATGATGGGAAATACAACTTATACAGGTAATGCTTTAAGATTACAACCAGGTAATTATGGTTATTGCATAATGGATGAAGGAATACTTAGAGAATATAAGAAAAATGGACCAGATATAGTTGATATAGTTCATCCAGCAGATGCATTTATAGAATTTGAAGGACAAGCAGCAAAAGCAGTAGAACAAGGAT
>SVCK01000060.1 GCA_015058375.1 Clostridium sp. | reverse complement strand
TCTCCTAAAAATTCTAATCTTTCATTATAACCACTGTCTTTAAATTGCTTTGCATAAGAACTATGTGTCAATGCAGTTTTTATATAATTATAATTTTCAAACTTTATACCTAGGACTTCTTCTACCTCTCTAATATTCAATTCATTCATCTTTTAACTCTCCTTATAAAGTTTATTCTTCAATCTTCAGGACAGACTAACAAATTCAAGAATAAACTAAAATTAAAATCCCGCAAAATCAAGCGGGATTACGTTACTATTCATGATGTTGTTTAACATAATTAACTACGTCACCAACAGTTACAAATTTTTCTACATCTTCATCCGGAATCTCTAAGTCTAACTCATCTTCTAAAGCCATTATAAGTTCAACTATATCTAAAGAGTCAGCATTTAAATCTTCAACGAATGCAGAATCCATAGTAATTTGTTCAACATCTATACTTAATTTATCAGCTATTATTTCCTTTATTCTTTCAAACATAAGTTCACCTCCAAAGTTCTTTCAATAAGATAATATTATATAAAAATATATTCGTCAATATTACTCAAACAAAAATTACATTTTATTTTTTGTTACTTATTAATTTCCTGTTTAATTTTATCTAAAACACCTTTATCATAAAATTGTTTTGCCTGTCTTATAGCATTTTTAAATGCTCTTCCATCTGAACTTCCATGAGCTTTTATACATACACCATTAACTCCTAAAAAAGGTGCACCGCCAACCTCTTTATAATCAAACTTAACCATAAGATTCTTAAATACAGGTTTTAATAAAGCCGCTCCAATCTTAGGAATTAATGAAGAAGAGTATATAGCATCCTTAATCATACCTAAAAAAGTAGAAGCACAACCTTCATACATCTTTAATACAGTATTTCCAACAAAACCATCTGTTACTAATACATTAACTTCACCTTTTGGAATATCTCTAGGTTCAACGTTTCCAACAAAATTAAAACTCTCTTCTTTTAATAACTTATAAGCTGATTTAGTAAGTTCATTACCTTTCTCCTCTTCAGCTCCAATATTAACAAGTCCAATAGATGTGTCCTTACTATCAAACATTATTTCATAATATATTTTACCCATCTTAGCGAACTGTAAAAGATACTGAGGTTTGCAATCAACATTTGCTCCAACGTCTACAACCATAAAATTACCTTTTCTTCCCGGCATTATTGGTGCTAAAGCAGGTCTTTCAACCCCTTCCATTCTTCCAACAACCAAAGTACATCCTGCTAAAAATGCTCCTGTACTCCCTGCAGAAATAACGCTATCACATTCTCCACTTTTAACCAAGTTTAACGCTTTCACTATAGAAGATTCTTTTTTTCTTCTAAGAGCCATAACTGGATGTTCATTAGGTGACACAACCTCTTTAGCATCTATAATATTAACTTTGTCTTTAGGATAATTGTGCTTTGAAAGCTCTGCTTCTATTTTTTCTTTTGGGCCTGTAATATACATTTCAAGATCTGCATATTGACTTAATGCCTGCACTACTCCATCGACTACAGCTTGTGGTGCATTATCTCCGCCCATTCCATCTATAGCTATCTTCATAATTTCCTCTCCTTTTTCTTACATAACACAAATATTCGAACAAATCATATCCTTTTTACGAATTTTTTCCTTTATAAAAAGAAAAGAAAGTCCTTAGACTTTCTTTATTCTTCAGTAACTACTACTTCTTTGCTCTTGTAGTAACCACAGTTCTTACATACTCTATGAGCTAACTTCATTTCATGACATTGAGGACATTCTACTATTCCTGGAGTCTTAGCTTTGAAAGTTTGAGCTCTTCTTGAATCTCTTCTTGCTTTACAAGTCTTTCTTGCTGGATTTCCCATGCTTACACCTCCTTATTATTCAACAACGCTCTTAGTTCTTCGAATCTAAGATCATAATCTTCGTTGTTACAGTTGCAAGTTTCCTTATTTAAGTTAACTCCACAACTTTGACAAAGGCCTTTGCAGTCTTGTCTACAAAGTCTTTTAATAGGCAAGGTAGAAACTATTGAACTTTCAACAACTTCTGAGATGTCTAATACATCATCCTTTACAAAGGATAACTCATCGTCTTCATCTAATAAAGACATATCCATTGTAAACCTTTCTTCTATATCAATATCTACTGGATAGATAAAGGCCTCTAAACACCTAGAACAACTAAGTTCTAAATCACATTTTATATGTGCTTTAATTATTACAATTTCATCATCTGAAGTTGCTAATCCTTCAACTTCAACCTCTGAAACTGGTTTAATCATTTCACCTTCAAAATTAAAAGGTTCAATATTAAACTTATAGGAAATACTTCTTTTTCTTTCTCTTTTAGAGATTAAATCTGAAAATCGTATCTTCATAAAAATGACTCAATTCGAGCCTTTTTCACTCCTTAACCAAAATATTTACTGAACAAACACAATTTATTATATAAAGTGACAGAATAAAAGTCAAGACATTATTTTAATAATTCTGCAGTTTCTTTAGCAATCATTAATTCTTCATTTGTTGGAACAACATAAACTTTAACTTTTGAATCATCAGTAGAAATTTCCGCTAATTCTCCCATTACATTGTTTCTTTCTCTATCTAATTTAACGCCCATATATTCAAGGCCTTCTAATATATCAATTCTTGTTTGCCATGAATTTTCTCCAATACCTGCTGTAAATAATATGCAATCTACACCATTCATTGCTGCAGCATAAGCTCCTATTTGAAGTTTAATCTTATATGCATAAATATCTAAAGCAAGTTGTGCTCTTTTATCTCCATGTTCATAAGCAGCTTCTTTGATATCTCTTAAATCTGAGCTTATATTAGTTATTCCATAAACTCCTGATTTCTTGTTCATAATTTCATTTACTTCTTCTGCTGTATAACCTAAGTCTGTTATTAAATGTGTAACTATAGATGGATCTATGCTTCCACATCTTGTTCCCATAACTAAACCATCAAGAGGAGTGAATCCCATTGTAGTATCAATAGATTTTCCATCCTTAATAGCTGTTATACTTGCACCATTACCTATATGGCAGCTTATTATCTTTAAATCTTCAACATTTTTACCTAAAACTTCTGCAATTTTTCTTGATACATATTTATGGCTTGTTCCATGGAACCCATATTTTCTAATATGATTTTTTTCATATAATTCATATGGAAGTGCATATAAAAATGCTTTTTCTGGCATTGTTGAATGGAAAGCAGTATCAAATACAAGTACCATTGGTACATTTGGCATTAATGCCTTACATGCTTCAATACCAATTCTGTTTGGTCCATTATGTAATGGAGCAAGTTTTACACATTCCTTTAAGTCTTCCATTACCTTATCATCAACAACTACTGATTTTAAATATCTTTCTCCACCATGAACAACTCTATGTCCAACAGCTGAAATCTCATCTAATGATTTTATTACTCCATACTCACCATCTACTAATAAGTCAAGTACTTGTTTCATAGCTTCTTTATGGTCTTTCATGTCGACTTCTATCTTATGCTTATTTCCATTAACTTTTTGTGCAATACTTGAACCTGTTAATCCTATTCTTTCAACTAGCCCTTGAGCCATAGTATTTTCTTTTTCCATATCAATAAGTTGATATTTTAACGATGAGCTTCCACAATTTATTACTAAAATGTTCATTAACGAGTTCCCCCTTTTTCAAATTTAATTATTTAAAAACGACTTAATATTTTACTTTTAATTATTTAACAGCTTGTGCTTGAACTGCTGTAATCGCAACAACCTTAACTATATCATCAGAACAGCATCCTCTTGATAAATCATTAATTGGTTTTGCAAATCCTTGGCAGATTGGTCCAATTGCTTCTGCATTTGCAAATCTTTGAACTAACTTGTATCCTATATTTCCTGCTTGTAAATCTGGGAATACTAATACATTAGCTTTACCAGCCACTGTACTATTTGGTGCTTTTTGAGCTGCTACCTTTTCTACTATAGCTGCATCTAATTGTAATTCACCATCAATATTTAAATCAGGTCTTAATTCTTTTGCCTTTTCAGTTGCATTTCTAACTTTTTGTACTAATTCACCATCAGCACTTCCCATAGTTGAGAATGAAAGCATTGCAACCTTTGGTTCCATGTTACAAAGATTTTGAGCTGTTTCAGCTGTAGCTATTGCTATTGTTGCTAATTGATCTTCATTTGGATTAGGATTTACAGCACAGTCAGAGAATAATAATAATCCATCTTCTCCATACTTAGATCCTGGTACAAGCATGATGAAGAAACTTGATACACATGATACTCCTGGTGCAGTCTTAATAATCTGTAAACCTGGTCTTAAAAGATCTCCTGTTGTATGAACAGCACCTGAAACCATACCATCTGCATCATCTAATTTTACCATCATTGTTGCAAAATATAATGGGTCTCTAACTATCTTATCAGCTTTTTCTAATGTCATTCCCTTTTTCTTTCTTAATTCATAGAAAGTTTGAACATAAGTTTCTAATCTATCCGATTTTTCTGGATCTATTATTTTAATACCACTTAAATCAACATCTAAACTACTAGCTTTTTCTTTTATTTCATTTTCATTACCTATTAGAACTGGACGTGCAAATCCCTTTTTTTGAATTTCTTGTACAGCAACTAACGTTCTGTCTTCAGTTCCTTCTGGTAGTACTATTGTTTTTTTATTGCTCTTTGCTACTTCAAAAATTTTGTTCATAAGTTCCATAAGTTTATTTCTCCTTTCAAGACCAAAATGGCCTTCAGTTAATAATATACTCCTTATGTCGGTATAATTTCAATATATATTAACCCATTTTAGTAAAAGTCTTTAGATTAAAAATTATCCAAATTATCAGACAACGTTTTTTTATTAACAAACTTTATTTTTTATATCTTTAAATTCTTCACTTATGCTATAATACTTTTATTATCTTTAAAATAAGGAGATTTTACTATGAATGTAACTGGAATAATAGCTGAATATAATCCCTTTCATAAAGGGCATATTCATCATTTAAAATCCGCTAAAAAAGATACTAACTGTGACGGTGTAATCTGTATAATGAGTGGTAATTTTATACAAAAAGGAACGCCCGCTTTATTAGATAAGTGGTCAAGAGCCGAAATTGCAGTAAGAAACGGTGTTGATTTAGTTATTGAACTTCCTTTAATATATTCAATTTCATCTGCTGAAGGTTTTGCACATGGTGCATGTAAGATTTTAAATCAAACTTCAGTTATAAAAAGCCTTTACTTTGGAAGTGAAGAAGGAGAAATTAATAGCCTAAAAAAAACAGCTCAAATTCTAGCAAACGAACCTGAAAATTTTAAATTTCTTATAAAAGGCTATTTAGATAAAGGTTTACCTTTTCACATAGCAAGAAGTTTAGCACTTGAAGATACTTTTAAAAATTTTGATATAAAAAAACTTATTTCAAGTTCTAATAATATACTTGGCATTGAATATATAAAATCGTTAATAAAACTAAATAGTAATATAGTACCTAGAACTTTAAAAAGAGTTGGTTCAAATTATAATGACGAACAAATTTCTTCATTTTCTTCTGCCACCTCAATCAGAAAATATATAAAAGAAAATGGCGATTTAATCTCTTTAAAAAATTTTTTACCAGATGAAACTTTTAATTATTTATATAGACTTAAAAAAAATAATTACAATTTTATATTTGAAAATAGCATTTTTAGTTATTTAAGGTATAAGTTGCTCACAAATGGTGAAAAGATTAACAATATATTAGATGTTTCCGAAGGAATAGAAAATAAAATTTTAAAAGAAATTTCCAGCTCTAATGATATAAATGAACTAATCTTAAAAACAAAAAGCAAAAGATACACTTACTCAAGAATCAGTAGAATACTATTAAGTTTCTTTATAGGCTTAGAAAATTATAATCTTAAAAATATAGATAATAATTATGAAGACTACATAAGACCTTTAGCTTTTAATGATACAGGAAGAAAAATAATTAAAGAAATAAAGAAAAAGCAATCTATAGAAATCGTAACAAAAGTTCCTTCAAAAATTGCCAACAAAAAATTAGAAATAGATGTTTTAGGCACAAAAGCCTATTCTATCTTAAATTCATCTATTTCACCTTATGAAGATTATTTAAAAAGTCCTTTATATATCAAATAAATAATTAATAATGTAAAGCCACATAAAATATAATACATTAGATAGGAGTGATTTTATGTTTTGTATTATATGCCTGTGGCTTTTTATTATTGTATTAACCATTTTATTAATCAAGCAGTTTAAAATAAATTCAAATTGTATAGTTTGTTTTCTACTTACTTTTCTAATTATTTTATTCGTAGTTGATTTGAAAACTTCAATGTCAGCCGCTTTAGATGGATGTAAATTATGGTTCACTGCAATATTACCAACAATCTTTCCGTTTTTAGTTATATGCAACTTGCTTATATCCTACGACGGAATTACTATATACTCAAAAATACTAGGGCCTTTATTATGTAAACCACTAGGACTTTCTAAATTTTCAGCACTTCCTATTACAGCCAGTATTCTTTGTGGTTATCCTCTTGGAGCAAAGTATTGTTCTGATATCTACAAACAAGGTTTTATAAACAAAAAAGAATATATGCGTTTATTAAATATCGCCACAAATTGTGGTCCATTATTTATAATAGGTCCAGTATCTACTGCAATGCTTGGCAATGTTAAATTTTCATATATTTTATTAATTGCAAACTATTTAGCGCCACTTATCATAGGGCTTTTTACACGAAAAAGAAATTTTTCTACATCAATAAATCCAAATATAATTTCAAATGATTATTCAAATTTTGGTACTAAATTTAAAAACGCTATTGAGAATGCAGTCAAAACCACAATTTCTATAGGTGCTTTTATTGTTGCTTTTTCAGTTATTATAGGCATAATAAAAAACAATACTTATATAAGCATTGTTTTTCAAAAAGCAGAACTCCTATTTAGTATTCCAAAAAACTCTCTATATTCTTTATTTTTAGGCAGTATTGAAATCACTAACGGATGTAATTTAATTTCTCAATCTAATCTTGCAATCTCCTTGAAATTGAGCCTTATAAGTTTTTTATGTTCATTTTCAGGATTATGCATTATTGCCCAAGTAAGTTCATTCATAAGTGAAAACAAAATTTCTTTAATAAGATATTCATTAATAAAATTTATACAAGGAGTTTTAAGTTTTTTTATAACTTTTTTAATATCAATTTTTTCTATTACAAGTTTAGAAACTTCATCTATAACTTTTAATAGCCAAATTACAAACTCAAATCCTTATGCATGTATAATTCCTGTAATATCTATTTTAACAATAACTATTTTGCTTTTAATTATTAATAAACTATTTTTTCATACCTCTTAACTCTTTAATATTTTCTCTTATTGTAGAACTGGTAGTAACCAATCGTTTATCAATATCACTAGCAGCTTGTTCAAAACTTTGCTGCAAAGCTTGTATCAGTTCTACCTTCTTATTTTCTATCTCTTTTTCAAGTTGAGTTAGTATTTCATCTGAATAATCTCTAGAACCTAGTCTTATTGCTTTTGCATCTCTTTTTGCCGCAGCAATTATTTCCTGAGCTCTTATGTTAGCTTCCTTAACTATATCATGATTTTCTACATTCTGTTTCATCATTTCTATAGTTTCCTTCTTAACTGAGTCATATTCCTTCTTAGCTTCTCCAAGAATTCTTTCTCTCTCATTCATAACCCATTGTGCTTTTTTAAATTGATCTGGAAGATAATTAATTATCTTATCAATTACTTCTAAAATTTCTTTCCTATCAATCATCGTCTTCCCACTCATTGGTACTTTAGGTGAATTTTCAATTAAATCCTGTAAGTACTCAAGCAGTTCAACAACATTAACATCCATAGATTTACTCACAACGTCACCTCATCCATTATACTTATTTTACACATTCTATCTTTTCCACAATATCAGGAATAACCTCTTCTGGTACAAGTCCTCTTAAATCTCCTTTAAACTTTGCAACCTGTTTAATAGCTGATGAACTTATATACGAATATTGTGCTGATGTCATCATAAACAAAGTTTCTATTTCTGCATCCAATTTAGTATTCATTAAAGCCATCTGAAATTCATATTCAAAATCAGATAAAGCTCTTAATCCTTTTAAAATAACTGTAGCATTACATTGCTTAACAAAATCAATTAATAATCCATTAAAACTAACTACTTCTACATTTGGTATGCCACTAGTAACTCTTTTTATAAGCTCTACCCTTTCCTCTATATCAAATAGTCCACTCTTATTAACATTAACCAACACACCAACAATCACCTTATCGAAAACTTTAGCACCTCTCTTTATCACGTCCAAATGTCCTAGTGTTATTGGATCAAAGCTTCCTGGATAAACGGCAATCTTCATTATAAATCCCCCTTAATACTTATAATAACACACTGTTGTATTACCATACTTTTTACTTTTTGCAATTTGTATTTCATTATAGCCTTCATATATCTCTTCTATCGAATCAATTTTAGTCACTATAACACCATCTTCTTGAAGCATATTATTTTCTTCAATAATTTTAAGTGCTTCTGGAATCATTTCCTTACAATATGGAGGATCTATAAATATTATATCAAACTTTATGCCTTTATTATTAAGTTTTTTTAAAGCTTCATAAGCATCCATATTCAATGATGTACAAAAATCACTAAATTTCAAATTTTCAATGTTCTTTTTTAGAATTGGATATGTAACAGGACTTTTATCAACTAAATAAACCTCACTTGCACCTCTACTTGCAGCTTCTAAACCTAGACTCCCTGTTCCAGCAAATACATCTACTACAACTGCACCAGGAATGTGCATTTGTATCGAACTAAACATTGCTTCTTTAACTCTATCTAAAGTAGGTCTTGTCTCCATAGTTGCCGGCGATAACAATTTATGTCCCCTTGCTTTACCTGCTATTATTCTCACTTGTATTTTTCCTCCTTGACCATTTATGTCATTTTTTATTATATCGTACTAAATAAGTATATACAATTTCAATGTTATATACAATAAACTTTTAATTAAAACATATATATTTACTACTTTTTTCAAGTCCCATAGAAATTTCATATATCATTCGTCTATTTTCATCCGTAACATTGTCTAAAATCATTTTAGCTTCGCCTCTTGCACATCTTAAAATATTCATGTCTTCATAAATATCTGCCAAAAGAAGTCCTTCTGTACCACTTTGCCTCATACCAAACATTTCTCCAGAACCTCTAAGTTTTAAATCCTGTTCTGAAATATAAAATCCATCAGTAGATTCAGTCATAATGAGCATTCTTTTCTTTGTAGTATTAGTTCTTGCATTTGCTATAAGTATACAATAAGATGCATATTGACCTCTACCTACTCTTCCCCTTAACTGATGAAGTTGTGCTAGCCCAAATCTTTCTGCATTTTCTACTATCATCACTGATGCATTAGGTACATTCACCCCTACTTCTATCACTGTTGTTGATATCAAAACTTTTGTCTTATTTTCTTTAAATCTCTCTATAATTTCATCCTTTTCTTGTGCTTTCATCTTACCATGTAAAATTTCTATTTCTACATCATGGAAAATGCCTTCCTTAAGCTTTTTATAAACACTCTCAACAGAATTTAATTGTTCTTTTTCATCCTCTTCTATCAAAGGACATACAATATATGCCTGACGACCACTATCAATTTCTTTTCTTACAAGTTCATAGGCTTTATTACTTGAAGATTCTTGAAAGAATCTCGTATCTATTTTCTTTCTTCCTGGTGGCAATTCATCTATAGCAGAAACATCTAAATCAGAATACAAGTACAAAGCAAGTGTTCTTGGGATTGGTGTTGCTGTCATAACTAAACAATCAGCTCTTTTGCCTTTATTTATAAGTTTGCTTCTCTGCTCTACTCCAAATCTATGTTGCTCATCAGTAACTACAAGTCCAAGCTTATTAAATTCTACATCTTCCTGAATAAGAGCGTGAGTTCCTATTACTATTAGAGGTTCTTCTTGTTTAATTCTTTCCTTTATCCTCTTCTTTTCCTTAGCAGAAGTACTTCCTGTAAGAAGTTCTATCTCAACATTAAATTGTCCAAGTAATTTTTTAGCTTCTTCATAATGTTGATTTGCAAGTATCTCTGTAGGTACCATAAGAGCACTTTTATATCCATTAGTATATACATTATAAATAGCAATTAAAGCAACAACTGTTTTTCCGCTACCAACATCTCCTTGCACAAGCCTATTCATTGGAGCATTACTCTTTTGGTCACGTAATATTTCACGAACCACTCTAGTTTGTGCACAAGTAAGACTATATGGAAGTGCTTCTTTTAATCTAACAAGATTATCATTCCAAGGAAAGCTTATGCCTTTAGATTTTGCTTTAATATTATGCTTAAGTAATAATAACTTCATTGAATAAGTAAATAACTCTTGAAACTTAAGCCTTGTAATAGCACTATTTAATATATCTTTATCCTTAGGAAAATGTATTTCTCGAATCGCCTTATCTAAAGAAATCATTCTATATTTATCTACGATTGTTTTAGGAATATTTTCACTTATCTTAACCTGTTCCAACACACTTATAATTAGCTTAGTTATAATTTTATCAGTCAAATCTCCTTTCAAAGGATATATAGGCTTAATTTCACTAGATAAAGCTACATTTCCTCCTATAATTGGATTTATTATCTCAAGCATATTACCTATTCTCTTAAATTTACCTAATAAATTATAGTCAGCACCAACTTTAAAATTATTCTTTATATAAGGTTGATTAAACCACTTTCCTTCAACCTTATGACCTTTATATTCAAACTCAATAGTAGAAAGATACTTTCCATTACGAGTTCTTATAGTTCTTCCTATTTTTCTAACTTTACAAGTCAAAATTTGTTTTTCTTCACAATCTATCTCATTAAATTCCGGATTACCACTTAAAAATTCATAGTCCCTTGGAAAATATAAAAGTAAATCAAGAATATTAAAAATACCAGCTTTATTCAATTTT
>SVCK01000059.1 GCA_015058375.1 Clostridium sp. | reverse complement strand
ACTTGCTGTACAGGTTGTTGTTGCACAGGTTGCTGTTTTGGAGTTTCAGTGCTATTTTGTGCTGTTTCAGCATTGTTTTGTGCTGCTTCTTCACTCTTTACTTCTTCATTTTTATTCTGCTCATCATTAGTACTTTTATCTTCTTCATTTTCTGCAGATTCTTCACTTTCTAAAGTTTCATCGTTTTCTAACACCTCTTCATCCTCTGATGATGGTGCTGAATAACAACTTTTATTTGACTTATAGATATTACTTCCTATAATTAATCCTCCAATACATCCAATTAATCCAGCAAACAAAATTATATTCTTTTTATTTACTTTTAATTTTTCACATACATTTTTCATTTTATCCCACCTTTGTATTTATTATACATAATATAATAACACATAATAGCTATTTTTTACAATTAAACCAAATAAATAGCAGAAGTCCTAAAACTTCTGCTATCTATGTAAATATATTTATTTTTCTTTTTTAACTGTTGGAAATTTTATATTTTTGTATTTAACAAACTTTTCCTTAACAGTATCTAAATTTTCCTTTGTATAAAATCCTCCTTGAGTATAAGCTATTTCCTTCAAGTGATCATCGCCACCTTTGTAATTTAGTCTTGCATATTTTTTACCCTCTTCAGAAATTACAAACTTCCATTTTCCATCTTCAGTTTTTTGTAAGTCACCACCTGCACCACAAACTTGGCATTCTACTTGGAAACATGCACCATCCCATCTAGGTTTTCCTAAAATCAATGCATTAGAATGGCAATTTGGGCACCATCCCATATCTTCTTCTCCAAGCCACTTTCTTTCATCTACTGGTGTATTTAATGACTTCATTATGTTATTTCCTACTTCCTCAGCTCTCTTTATCAAATCATTATGTAGAAGACACTGCTTTGGAGCTGGAACTCTTTCTGCCATCATCATATCAACTATTTTAACACCACTTGTTATAGCACAAGCCTGCATAGATTCTAACGCCATAGACTGCCATGATAAAGTTGATCCTCCTACAGCAATTAAAGCTCCTACTCTGTCTTTATGTTCTAATTCACCTTTGGCTTCCATATATGGAATAGGATAACCTAAATTTCTATGCATAAACTTTATAAATGTAGAATTAGCTAATAGCTCATATGTTGGTGCTGCAAATATTAATGCATCCTGCTTTAATAATACATCCATTATTGCCTTTTTATCATCTTTACCTTCCAAAACACACTTAACATCTTTTCCATCAGTCATTGCATGAGTACATGCAGTACAACCTGTACAATCTAAAATGTTATAGTCTTTCAAATTAATCATAGTAACTTCAGCACCTTGATTTTGACAAGCTAGAAGAGCTTCCTTTAATAAAATTTCACAGTTAGAATCTTTTCTTCCAGCTGCTATTCCCATTACCTTGAATTTCATTTTTGTCACACTCCCAATTATATATTTTTACCTACATAATACCATATTTTTCTACATATTTCATTTTTTTATATTTTTATTATTCTTTGTTGTTGATATGTTTTTGATTTGTGTAAACAAAATGAATATTTTTCCTTGTATATAAATAAATAGCAGAAGTCCTAAAACTTCTGCTATCTATGTAAATATATTTATTTTTTATTTTTCAACATTCTTTTTTAATACACCAAGAAGTATTGATGCAACTACTGTACCTGCTATTATTGCTACCAAATACATTAATGGATTTTCAACAACTCCTAGTACAAATAGTCCTCCATGAGGTGCTCTTATTCCACAGTTAAATAATGCTGATAATCCACCAGCTACTGCTGAACCTGCCACACATGATGGAATTACTCTTATTGGATCTGCTGCTGCAAAAGGAATAGCTCCTTCTGTTATAAAGCAAAGTCCCATTATAAAGTTTGTAAGAGCTGAACTTCTTTCTCTATCAGTAAATTTATTTTTAAATATTGTTGACGCTAAAGCTATTGCAAGAGGTGGAACCATACCACCAGCCATAACAGCTGCCATTGTTACAAAATCACCAGTAGAAAGTGCTGCTGTACCAAATACATATGCTGCTTTATTAAATGGACCACCCATATCAATAGCCATCATTCCACCAAGTACTGCTCCTAATATTACCTTACTTCCTGCACCCATTGAATTTAAGAAAGTACTTAATGCTTCATTAGCTATAGCAACATAAGGAATAATGAAAACTTGTAATAAAACACCTGCTATAAGTATACCAAAGACTGGATATAACAAAGTTGGTTTTAATCCATCTAAAGCTTGAGGTAAATAGCTAAATAACTTCTTTAATAAAACAACTATGTAACCAGCTAAGAAACCTGCAACAATACCTCCAAGGAAACCTGCATTACCATTATAAGCAATCATACCACCAACAAAACCTACAGCTAAAGCCGGTCTGTCACCAATACTCATTGCAATGTAACCTGCAAGAACTGGAACCATTAAGTTAAAAGCAATACCACCAATTGTTTTTAAAGTATCTGCTACAGTTGTTTGATTTCCAAAGTTTTCAGCAGCTGCTCCTGCACCAAATATACTATCCCATAAGAAGGCTATCGCTATTAATATACCTCCACCTATAACGAATGGTAACATATGAGATACACCATTCATTAAATCTTTGTATATCTTTCTTCCTATACTTTCTTTTTCGCCTGAGTTAAAGCCTTCGCTCTGATTTCCTCCTGTATAATGATAAACAGGAACATTTCCACTTACAGCTTCATTAATTAATTCTTCTGCTTTATGAATACCTTGAGCTACTGGACACTGTATAACTTTCTTTCCATCAAATCTAGCCATTTCAACTTTTTTATCAGCTGCAACTATAATAGCTTCACAATTATCTATATCTTCTTTAGTTAAAACATTCTTAGCTCCTCCTGAACCATTAGTTTCAACCTTAATTGAAATTCCCATTTCTTTAGCCTTATTTTCAAGACTTTCAGCAGCCATAAAAGTATGTGCTATACCAGTTGGACATGCTGTTACTGCAAGTACTTTATATCTACCTTCTTCTTGCTTATTGTTTTGTTCATCGATTTTATCACTTTCAGCCTCATCAATAAGTTTTAAAAATTCTTCCTTAGAATTTGCATTTAAAAGTGCTTCTTTAAAATCAGGATTCATAAGCATCATAGAAAGTCTTGCTAAAACATCTAAGTGAAGATTAGCTTCTCCTTCTGGTGCTGCAATTAAGAAGAAAAGCTTAGCTGGTTCTCCATCTAAAGAATCAAAATCTAATCCATCCTTAATTACCATAGCTGCTAAGCCTGGTTCTCTAACTGCTTTAGTTTTAGCATGAGGGATAGCAATTCCTTCACCAATCCCTGTTGTGCTTAAAGATTCTCTCTTTAAAACAGCTTCCTTATATTCTTCTTTATTATTTAAGTTTCCTCTGTTTTCCATTAAATCAACTAACATATCTAATGCTTCATTTTTAGTTGAAACCATTGGATTCATAGCTATTGATTCAAGTTTTAATAAATCAGTTATTTTCATAATTTTCCTCCCACTACAAATTACACAATTTGTTTAAGTAATTCATAAACTTTTTCTTCTGTCGCAAGTCCTTCAGAAAATGCACTTGCACTACCCGTTGCCACTCCCATTTTGAAAGCATTAACAACATTACCACTTTTTAAATATCCAGTTATAAATCCTGCTACCATTGAATCTCCAGCACCTACTGAATTCTTAAGAACTCCTTTTGGCACATCACTCATAGTAACATTTAAGTTCGAATCTACTAAGATAGCTCCATCACCTGCCATAGAAATCACAACATTTTGTGCTCCAAGATTTACAAGTTCCTTAGCATATTTTACAATATCATCTTTACTTTCAAGCTTAACATTAAAAAGTTCTGCTAATTCATGATGATTTGGCTTTATTAAGAATGGTTTATATTTTAAAACATTCATTAAAAGTTCACCTGTAGTATCAACTACAAACTTAATTCCTCTTCCATCTAATCTTTTCATAATATTTTCATATATATTCTTTGGTAAAGTTTTAGGAATACTTCCTGCTAAAACTAAAATATCATCTTGTTTTAAATTGTCTAACTTTTTATAAAGTTCATTTAAAGCTTCATCATCTATGTCAGGCCCTGAACCATTGATTTCAGATTCCTCAGAACTTTTTATTTTAACATTTATTCTAGACATTCCATTTTTAAGTTCAATAAAATCTGTAGAACATCCAAATTCTTTTACTCTTCTTTCAATTTCCTTTCCTGTAAATCCTGCAATATATCCAAGAGCAGTATTTTCAATTCCTAAATTCTTTAAAACTATAGAAACATTAATTCCTTTTCCACCTGCATATATCTCCTCACTTTCTGTTCTATTAACATGACCAACATTTAAATCTTGCATTTTAACTATGTAGTCAAGTGCTGGATTAAAAGTTATTGTGTAAATCATTAAACGTCAACCTCCATTACTTTTGTCATATCTTTATATGATTTATTATGTGTTTTTGTTGTTATAATTATTGCATCTTTTATTTGTGCAAAAGTTATTGAACTTATAGAATCGAATTTTGAAGAATCACATAATACATAAGCCTCTTTACATCTTTGTATAGCTTCTTCTTTTACTGCTGCCTCATTTAAATCTGGCGTTGTATACCCTCTAAAAAAATCTACTCCATTAGTTCCAAAGAAGCCTTTTGTAAAATTATATTTTTTTAAATTCTTTACAGTTTCAATTCCAACAATAGCTTCTGTTACTGCTTTTAGCTGCCCTCCTAAAATTATTGTTTTTAAATTTTTTTCAGCGAGCTTTCTAGCATGAACAACTCCATTTGTAATATATTGTGCATTTTCTTCTGTTATATACTGAATCATAAGTTCAGTTGTAGTTCCTGCATCTATATACACAACATCATTAGGCTCTATTAGTGAAGCTGCCTTCTTAGCTATATTAATTTTTTCATCATAGTTCAAATTTTTTCTAAACTTAACTACCTCTTCTTTAGTATTTATAGTACTTTCTTTAATTGCTGTTGCTCCACCATGAACCTTTTTTAAAAGTCCTTCTTTGTGAAGAAAGTTTAAATCTCTTCTTATTGTTGATTGAGAAGCATTTAAATAATCAACTAAATCAGTAACATATACAACTGAATCAGTCTCTAGCTTATCTAAAATTAGTTTATATCTTTCTTCTGTTAACATTTACATCCCTTCCTTGAGATAAGAATACAACATTTTAATGCACAAGTCAATCATTTTCAATCAATAAAAATCGTATTCGTCATTTTTTTCATTCACAATCTTTCATTTTTCTATTTTTTAACTTTTTTATTAACATTTATTATTTTAAATCATATAGTTATATAAACTAATGATTTAAAGGTAGGGTTACGAAGGTTATGTATTACTCAGATAATAATGATTTTTTTAGAAATAAAGACGTTAAAGACACAAAAAAAGAAACTTGCATGAACATGGATTATGGCAAAGCTTATGTTTTATCTCAAAAATATGACAATCTTGTAAATATTAAATATGTTTTTGATACTGGAACAATTTTTAAGGATTTAATTTGTCCTTATAAAGAAAAAAAGATTGATTAAGAGAGGTAATAACATGGACAGAGAAACACTTTTAAATGCAATTAAAAAATATTTATTTTATACAGTTGAATTAAATTTATATCTAGACACTCACCCTAAATGCAGCGAAGCTGAAAGAAATTATAAAGCTATGTCTGATAAGTTAAACAAATTAATATGTCAGTATGAAGCAAACTTTGGACAATTTCAAAACTTTGGACTAAGTAATGAAATAAACACTTCTTCATGGTGTAATGATCCATGGCCATGGGAAAGAAAAAGTAATAGGGGGTGCTGTAGATAATGTGGACTTATGTTAAAACTCTTCAATATCCAGTTAATTTAAAATCAAAGGACTTAAGAATAGCAAAATGTTTAATAAGCCAATATGGTGGACCAGATGGCGAACTTAGTGCCGCTTTAAGATATTTAAATCAAAGATATACTATGCCTACAGGATGCACTAAAGGCATTTTAACTGATATAGGAACAGAAGAACTTGCTCATGTTGAAATTATTGCTACAATGATTTATCAACTTATGGAAAATGCTACTATAGAAGAAATCAAAAAAGCTGGTTTAGATGGTCATTTTACTGATCACGGAAAAGCATTATATTACACTGATGCTCAAGGAAATCCTTGGACTGCAACTTACATTCAAGCAAAAGGTGAACCAATAGCTGATCTATATGAAGATATGGCTGCTGAACAGAAAGCTAGAGTAACTTATGAATGGTTAATCACATTAACTGACGATCAAGATGTAAAAGAAATTTTAAAATTCTTGCGTCAAAGAGAAATTGTTCATTTCCAACGTTTTGGTGAAGCTCTAATGAAAGTACAAGATGCTTTATGTAAAAAATAAATTTTAGGGGCTTGTCGCATTAACGGTTAAAAATCGTTAGCGACAAACTCCTTTTTTTGTTTTAAAAATAAACTTAATAAAAAAGCACATTGTAATTAATGTCACCTCTTTTCTGTTGCTACATTAATAGCATTTGTAACAGAATTCAAATTACAACAATAAAGTTTTAGAAAAATTTATTTTTAAATATTGTTACAGATATATTCTTTTAATTTGCTTAAATCAGTGTTTTCGATAGACATTGTATTGATAGTAGAACTTGCTTGAATCCAGTAATAAAGTACGCTATTGTTTATGTCAAAAATTATATATCTACATGTAATGCAGGTATTATTTAGACTAACTTCTGTGTTAGAAGTAAAATTTATCTTTATGAAATAATCATTAGGATTATTATTGGCTGTATGTTTTGGAAAGTTTGAATCAAATGCTATTGAATTTCCAACATTATTAAAGTTCCCTTGTTTTGTAATAGACTTTACATATTTAAGAATATCTGTACATTTAGAATTATCTATAGGATAATTAAAAGAATTATTGTCATGGAAAATTTCTATGCAATCAATTTTGGTTGGTTCAATGTTTGTTAGTACATATTTTTCGTTAGATATAGATAGATATGTGTAAGCGATAGTTAAGCACAATATAATTAATATTAAAGCAATAATCTTTTTAGAAATCTTCATAAAATCACTCCTTTAATTTTATGATACTATAAATGGAAAAAAATTACAAAGATTTGTGTGAGATTATCTTTTTAAATATAAGATAATAAAGTCTATATTTAAATAATTAGTTTATACCATAAAAATTTAGAAGACAAGAAATTTAATGAGATAATAATCTTAATCATTAGATTTCTTATCTTCCAAGTTTTAATAAAGTGAAGATACGAATTGGTGCAATCTATAGAAATTAGCATTTTTATTTTTTAGTGTTACTTTTTTTACAGTATAACTTTCAGGTTCATGATAGTATAAGGCTCCTTCTTCAGGACAAATAACTATTACATCACATGTGATAGTTTCATCTTTCAAAGACAATTTTTCTGTTCGTGAAAAAGGAATTTCAACATAATGGTTATCAGAATTAGCTTTAGATATTGAAATTATAAAATTATCATTAATGAATTCGCCTTGATTTTCTCCCAAACTACTTTCTTTTAAAATATCTTTTACAAGTTCAAGAACTGTCTCTCCCTCATAACTAGAAGGGGGACATATCTTTAGATCATTATTGTGATAAATAGATATGTCTTTAATTTCACTGATTTTTATATTTGGTAATGGATTATTTATTGAGACAACAGTAAAAACTCCCACTGCAATAATTACTAAAATCAAGAATTTTTTTGAAAATTTCACAATAAACACCTCCCAATTGAATAATACAATAAATTTAGTAAAATTACAAAAAATATATTTTTTATTTAATCTTTATAAATTTGCATATTACACAGTATTGCAAATTCATTCATGAGCACTATCATATATCTTTTGTATCTCTTTAGGAAGATTATCTGGAATCATTTCGCTTAGACGTTCTTCATTGCCATCTTTTATAGCTTGTTCATAATACCAGCACTTAAATTTAATCATATTCAATGTTTTTTCCATCTGTTTTATGTTCTCTTCCACTACAATTCTTTGCGCTTCAAAAAGTTCTTTTCTTTTACAATATGTTGAACTACCTTCACTACACCACTGCATAAACAGTTTTATATTCTTAATTGCCATTCCAGATTTTTTAAGACATTCAATAACTCTTATAGCCTCAATCTCTTGTTCGCTAAATTTTCGAATACCAGAACTTCTCTTAATATTAGGAAAAAGCCCTTCCTTATCATAATATCTTAATGTAGAAACAGGTATATTAAACATATTTGATACTTGTCCAATTGTATACATAAAAAAATCATTCCTTTTAATAGTCTTGACTTAAAGTTAACTTTAGGTATTATACTAATTATATTATCAAAATTAATTAACAAGTACAATATGTGTTATGGAGGATTTTTCAATGATAGAAAATTTAAATCTAACAACTAAATGGGATAAAACTTTTCCAAAAAGCGAAAAAGTAAATCATAGAAAGGTTACTTTTCATAATCGTTATGGCATTACTTTAGCAGCTGATCTTTATGAACCAAAAAATGCAACTGGAAAATTAGCTGCAATTGCTGTATGTGGTCCTTTTGGAGCAGTAAAAGAGCAATGTTCAGGACTTTATGCTCAAACAATGGCTGAAAGAGGTTTTTTAACTATAGCTTTTGATCCTTCTTTTACAGGTGAAAGTGGTGGTACTCCAAGATATATGGCATCACCAGATATAAATACTGAAGACTTTCAAGCAGCTGTAGACTTTTTATCTGTTCAAGAAAATGTTGATGAAGAAAGAATTGGTATAATT
>SVCK01000058.1 GCA_015058375.1 Clostridium sp. | reverse complement strand
TAGAATACATGATGAAGACCAAATGGAATTAATAAACGTTCCATAAATCCATAAACCCAAGTTCCTGCATATCCTGATTGTAATACTATATCTCCAACTTTATAAATTCCTATTTGAACTATTGGCCATGCATAAAACATTACTATACCAACTACTAAATAAACAATTGAACTAATTATTGGAACAAATCTTGTTCCTCCAAAGAAACCTAAAACTGCTGGAAGCTCTATCTTATAATATTTATTATGAAGAGCTGCAACTCCAAGACCAACTATAATACCACCAAAAACACCCATTTGTAGAGAAGTAATACCTAAAACTTGTGCTGAAGCACCTTCAAGCAAAGCTTCAACACCACCATTAATGTTAATCATTGCTCCTATTGAAGCATGCATAATTAAGAAAGCTATTGCTGCTGATAGAGCTGCAACTTCCTTTTCTTTTTTAGCCATACCTATTGCAACACCCATTGCAAATAATACTGGAAGATTTGCAAATACTATATTTCCTGCATCACTTAATACTGTAAGTATTGCATATAATACAGTACCAGGTCCCATAATACCTGTTAATCCATATGCTTCTAACATCGTTGAATTTGTAAATGAACTTCCTATTCCAAGAAATAATCCGGCTACTGGTAAGATAGCTATTGGAAGCATAAATGATCTTCCAACACGCTGCATAACACTAAAAATTTTATCTTTCATGACTGTATCTCCTTTAACTATATAATTTCACGATAGTAATTCAGAAAATTTGGTTAAGATGTCTTTTTGCGCGCTAAAAAAGGCATCAACTAACACAAATATCCTAAATATCTATGTATAGTTAATGCCTGCTCACCAGTTACATACTATATCATTGACTATATAATACTACATTTTTATCTATAAGTCAACGTTTTCATTAATTTATTTTTATATAAGACTCATATTTTTTTAAAAAACAATAAACATATCGAATTTAATCTAAATCTATACTTTCAAGATCTTCTGGAACAAATATGTTTCCTTCAAAATTTTGAGATGCTTCTTTAGTATAAAGTTCTTTTCTTTGAGATAAATTTGTGTCTTCAGTATGATAAAGAAGTAATGATTTAACTTTTAAATCTTGTGCTAACCTTCCTGCATCTAACGCTGTGCTATGATTTTTTTCATAAGGCTTAAACTTATCTCTTTCTGCATAAAGGCAGTAAGCTTCTGAAAGAAGTAAATCACAGTTATTTATATATTTCCTATTTACCTCATTAAAAGGTTCATCTCCTAAACAAACTATCTTTTTATCATTTGGCATATATGCAGCAAATCCAAACTGTTTAGCTTTATTTGACTTTATATCAAAAAAGTTAAATTTCATTCCACAGACTTCAACTTTATCACCATCTTCAACCTGAATTATATGTATTTTTTCATCCATAGCTTTTAAAAGTTTCTTTGTTAAAGTCATCTTGCAAAAAACTTTAAGCATTTCCTCTACTTCATCATGACAATAAATATAGAAATCTCCATAGTATTTTCCAGCATTCATTAATGCTGCTATCTTTCTTATTACCCATACCACTCCTAGTACATGATCTGTATGTCCATGAGTAACAAACATAGATTTTATTTTATTATAAGCAATTTCAGCCTTTTCTAGCTGCTGCATTATACCATTACCACCTCCTGCATCAACTAAAAAATACTCGTCTTTATTCCTTATGGCAAAACATGTATTATAACATTTAGTTACCATAGCATGTCCAGTGCCAAGCATAATTAATTCTAAATCCAACTCTAATTCCTCCTGCGTATTTTACTTAAAAATATTTTATCATATCTTAATATTAAAATTAAACTTTGGAGGATTCTTTATCATATCTAAAAAGCCATCCTTTAGCTGTTGATTTTTATTAAGATAATTTTCCATAGATACATAAACTAATAATCTTCTATAATTAATAAAAATATTTATTTGTTTTATAAATACTTCATCTATAAAATTTTCTTTTCTATAACCCTCTATAAATACTTCTAAAAAATGCTCAATAAATTTCAAATTTGTTATTTGATTATACATACCTCCACATTCTTTAAACATCATTCTTTGAAGTGTTGAAACTATATCATTAATAAAAAACTGACAAGTTGAAAATTCAAAATCAATTAAAGTAATTTCATTATTATTTACCAAAATATTATTTTCATGATTATCATTATGAATAAAACCATAAGTATCTCTATTTATAGGCATCTTTGTCATATCTTTTAAAATTTCAATAAATTTCCCCTTAACAAATTCATTATCACACTTATTATAAAAGTTATTTATTTCATCTATAAATCCATATTCATATCTAGAACTACTTATATTCTTCCAAAGCTTAAACCCCTTTGAAATTTTATGAATGTTTCCTATAGTTTTTCCCCAGTTATATATTAATTCATCACTTAAATCTTCTATATTTATAGGTGATTTGCCTTCAACAAATATCATTGAATAAGCTATATATGTATATTCATTGTCACAATAAAATTCATATAATTTGCCTTTTTTATTTAAAAGGGGATAAGTTATCTTTACCCCCTTTTCAACAAGAAAATTTGCATAATCAAATCTTTCCTTAAAAGCTATATAATTTTCCTTTTTGTTATAAGGTAAAGCTAGAACTTTAAGAACTCTTTTGCAATCTTTAATATTATATGTGTAAACTATTCCTTCAGATTCTTCTCTTCCTCCACCTAAAAATTCTAATTGTGATGCTTCTATTTCATAGGGTTTACATAATATATTTAATATCTTTTTTGAAACCTTTACCATTTTATTCTCCTCAAATTACAAATAACACACTATATATTATCATTTTTTTTAAGGAAAATTTCAACATAGTTATTCTCTTCTTAAAGAATCAACTGGATCAAGTTTTGCAGCATTTTCAGCTGGTATAAATCCTGCTGCCACACATATAATTACACTAACCATTATTCCCAAAATAGTATATGATAATTTTATTGATAACACATCTATATAAAAATATTTATATACTATAGGATTAACTATAAATGAAAGCAAAAATGATACTGCAATTGCTAAAATACCACTGCAAATTCCTATTAAAAAAGATTCTGAAATAAAAATTCTTCTTATATCTCTACTTCTTGCTCCTATAGCTCTTAAAAGTCCTATTTCTTTTGTTCTTTCACAAACGCTTATTCTTAATACTACTATAATCATAATAGCTGACACAACTAAAGAAATTGCTGAAATTCCCGCTAGAACATATGTTAAAAGTTTCAACATTTTAAGAAGTTTTTCTCCCATTACTTCCTGTGCTGCTCCTTCATACCCCAAATCCTTTATAGACTGTTTTATTAAAGATGCTTCATTTTCATTTTTAGTTTCTAAATATACCTTTGTAGGCTCCAAATCATATTGATTTTCTCCTGCTATTTCTTTTAAATCATCATAGTTAATATAGATTATAGCCGCATCTGTACTTGGCGCTCCTGCATCTGAATAATAAATCCCACTAACTTTAAATTCAGATTGCACTAAAGATGTACCTAAAACCAACTCCACATAAACATTTTCATCAAGTATATCATCAAAATCTAAACTCAAATCATCTAATACCTTTTCACTTATCAATATTTCATTTTTATCTGGTCTTCTTCCTTCAATTATATTTTCATCTGTTATACTTTTAGAAATACTATTAACCATTAATATCATACTTTTTTGCTCATCATACTGTAAATAAGCTGAACCAATGGATAAAATACTAAAACCTTTTTCAACTCCAACAACATTTTTCATAGATGCTAAAAGTTCAATATCATCATCTTTAAATGTTCTTCCCCCTCCCATCACAGACATAACCATCTCAGTAGGATCATTATTAGTTTTCATATTTACTTCTACAATAAGAGGATTATTATATTGATAAAGTATACTGCTAAAATAATTCTTTAAGCCATTTCCCAGCCCAAGCATAAGAATAATACTCATAATTCCTATACTTACTCCAAAAATCATAAGAACATTTCTACTAAGCTTCTCTTGTATATTTTTCTGAGAAATCTTTATAGCAGAACTAAAACTTAAATTTCCTTTATTATCTTTCTCTTCTTTGTTCATATCTAAAACATATAAATTATTCCTTTTTATTTCCCCGGTAATTTTTCCATCTTCTAAC
>SVCK01000057.1 GCA_015058375.1 Clostridium sp. | reverse complement strand
TACAAGTACTAAGTCATTAGCAGAGGCAATAGCACCTTTAGTAGATATGGAAGCTTCTGAAGTGCAAAAAAAGCTTGAATCTAAATTGCCTAGTGGTAAAAATGCAGGATCAGCTACTTTGATTAGAAGAATAGAAAAAGAAGCGGCAGATAAGGTTAAAGCATTGAAAATTTCAGGAATAATAATTTCGCCAGATACAAAAAGGTATTATCCAGATGGTGAGTTTTTAGCACATGTACTAGGTTCCACAAATATTGATGGGCAAGGGCTTACTGGAGTAGAATTAAAATATAATGATATTTTATCGGGAACTCCAGGAGTTAAAATAGCTGAACTGGATAGTACTAGTAGAGATCTTCCTTATACAATATCTCAGTATACAGAACCTGTAGATGGTAAAGATATAACATTGACAATAGATGAAAATATACAGTTATTTGCTGAAAGTGTTGCAACTCAAGCTTACAATGAACAGAAACCAAAAGCTGTATCTATATTAGTTATGGACCCTAAAACAGGAGAAATATTAGCAATGGTAAATAAACCAGATTATGATCCTAATGATCCATATAAAGGAATAGAAAACTTTGAAGGAACAACAGATGGAGAAAAGCTTCAAAAGATGTGGCGTAATAGATTAGTTAATGATACTTTTGAACCAGGATCTATTTTTAAAGTTATTACAGCAATAACAGCAATGGAAAATGGTGTTGTATCAGATAGTGATACATTTGCATGCAATGGTAGTCTTAAATTTGGTAATAGAACAATTAAATGTTGGAAATCAGGAGGGCATGGAACACAGTCATTTGGTGAAATAATTCAAAATTCATGTAATGTTGGATTCATGCAATTAGGAGAAAAGATAGGAAAAGAAAAACTTACTGAATCTATTAAAAAATATGGATTTGGTCAAATATCTGGAGTAGATTTGCCAGGTGAAGCTAAAGGTATTGTTAAATCAGTTGATAATATATCAGAAACAGATTTGGCTACAATAGCTTTTGGTCAAACTAATACAGTAAATTCAGTTCAATATATGGCAGCATTTAATTCAGTGGCAAATGGAGGAACTTGGATTCAACCTCATGTAATGAAAGAAGTGACACATGAAGATAGCAATGGTACAACAGTAATAGATAGTAGTTTTAATGCAACTACTAAAAATTTAGCGAGTGCTGAGAATACTGCTAAATTGAGACAATATCTAGAAAAAGTTGTCACTAATGGTTCTGCAACTAGTACTTTTATAGAAGGATATCATATAGGTGGTAAGACAGGTACAGCACAAAAAATTAATGATGATGGTAGAGGTTATAGTTCTAAATATATTTCGACTTTTGTAGGTATGGCACCTATTGAAGATCCAAAAGTAACAATTATGATTACAGTTGATGAGCCTGGGGCTGGTGCATATTATGCTGGTCAAGTAGCTGCACCATATGCAAAAACTTTATTTACTAATATATTCAATTATATGGAAAATAAATTTAAAAATGAGAATAAGGCAGCTTTAGCAAAAGATATTGTTATACCAGAAGTGAGAGGTATGAAGTATTCAGAAGCTAAAAAAGTTTTAGAAGATGCAGGTTTAGAATGTGAATTGTCATCAGGTACAGATGGAATTATAAAAACAATGAAACCTTATCCAGGATATACAGTTAAAGAAGGAGCAAAGATAACTTTATATACTAATGATGATGGAGGAAGTGCTTCAAACATTGTAATGCCAGATTTAAATGGGTATTCTGAAGAAACTGCAATAGAGTTATTGAAGGCATTGGGATTAAAATATACATTGTCTGGAAGTGGTGCTGTAAGTAGTCAAAGTATTCCAGCAGGAGAGGTAATAACTAATGGAATAACAATAAAATTAGAATTAAAGAAAACAGTTGAAGATTAGTTCTAATATAAGAAAAATTTGAGGTGATAGTTATGATGCTAAAAGAATTACTAAATGGATTAGATTATGAAGTTTTACAAGGAAATGAAGATATTGAAATTGAAAGCGTAGAATATGACAGTAGAAATGTTAAACAAAATGGTTTGTTTGTTTGTATAAAAGGATATGCGACTGATGGACATAAATATGCTGAAATGGCATCTCAAAATGGAGCGTCAGCAATTGTATGTGAAGATTCAATTGATATATCAAATAGAAATAATACAATTATAAAAGTAAAAGATTCAAGAAAAGCATTGGCTGTAATTGGAAGCAATTATTATCATAATCCAAGCAAGAAGATGAAAATTATTGGTGTTACAGGAACAAATGGAAAGACAACAACAACCTTTATGTTAAAGACTATTCTTGAAAAAGAGGGGAAAAAGGTAGGATTAGTTGGAACAATAGCAAATTATATTGGTAATGAAAAGCTTCATACAGAAAGAACTACACCCGAATCATTTGAATTACAAAAGCTATTTGCTGAAATGGTAGATAAAGGATGTGAATACTGTGTTATGGAAGTATCATCACATTCGTTAGCTTTAGATAGAGTATATGGAATTGAATTTGCAGCAGGGATATTTACCAATATAACAAGGGATCACTTAGATTTTCATAAAACTTTTGAAAATTATTATCAGGCTAAATTTAAACTATTTGAAAACTCTAAGTTTGCAGTTGTTAATATAGATGATAGTTATGGAAAAAATGTTGTTAAAGATTTAAAGCAAATGGGTAAAGATGATATAATAACTGTGTCAATAAAAGAAGAAAGTGATTTTAAGGCTTACGATGAAAAGTGTGAAAGCAGACATATAGCTTTTAAAATTGATATAGACAATAAACAAGAAGAATTTGTTGTTGGAATGCCAGGAGAATTTAATATTTATAACTCATTAGGAGCAATTGCAACAATGAAAAAATTAGGAATTTCTTTGGATAGTATAAAAAAAGGAATTGAAGAAGTTGTTGTTGCAGGTAGATGTGAAATGGTAGGCCGTAAGTTTAATCTGCCATTTACAATAATAGTAGATTATGCACATACTCCAGATGGTCTTGATAATATATTAAAGACAGCAAGAGGATTTACTAAAAATAAATTAATATCTGTTTTTGGATGTGGTGGAGATAGAGATAAGGTTAAGAGACCTCAGATGGGTAAAATTGGCTCTGATATATCAGATATAGCTATAATAACATCTGATAATCCAAGAACAGAAGATCCAGTAAGTATCATAAATGATGTTGTCAAAGGTATTGATAAAGATAATTATGAAGTAATTGAGAATAGAAAAGATGCAATAAAAAGAGCGATAGAACTTGCTGGAGAAGGTGATGTAATAGTTATAGCTGGTAAGGGTCATGAAGATTATCAAATACTAAATACAGGGAAAATACATTTTGATGAAAGAGAAGTAGTTGATGATATATTAAAAAATAGATAAATATAAAAATTGATGTGGAATATTACATATTGCAGTGATATTCCACATATTATTGATATAAAAATGAAAAAAGGTGAGTACAAATGGAATTGACATTTAAAGAACTGTTAGAAGCAGTTAATGGTAAGGTTATTGTAGACAGTAATGAAAAAAAATTTAATAATATATGTACTGATACAAGAAAAATTGAAAAAGATAATATATTCTTAGCATTAAAGGGTGATAATTTTAATGGAAATCAATATGTAAAAGATGCTATTGATAAGGGAGCATCAATTGCAATAGTTGATGAAATTCTATTTAATAAAGAAGAAGTTAATGCAACTGTAATAAAAGTAGATAATACATATGATGCATTATTGAATTTGGCAAAATATTATAGACAGAAATTAAATATAAAAGTTGTTGGAATTACAGGCTCAACAGGTAAAACTTCAACTAAAGATTTGGTTGCAGCATTTTTACAAGGAAAATATAAAGTTTTTAAAACAAAAGGTAACTTTAATAATCATATAGGTCTTCCACTTATGATTTTAAGTATGGATTCTCAAATTGAAGTTGCAGTTTTAGAATTAGGTATGAGTAATTTTGGAGAAATACATACATTAGCCAATTGTGCAAGACCAGATGTCGCATTGATTACTAATATAGGTTTATCTCATATTGAAAATTTAAAAACTCAGGAAAATATATTAAAAGCAAAGATGGAGATAACAGATTTCTTCAGTAAAGATAATGTTTTAATTGTAAATGGTGAAGATAAGTATTTAAAAAATGTAAAAGAAAATTTATTTAGAGTTATAAAAACTGGATATAATGACAATAATACGTATAGT
>SVCK01000056.1 GCA_015058375.1 Clostridium sp. | reverse complement strand
TTCATAATATACCTCTTTCTCTTCAAACAATACTTACTTATTATTTCACACAGACTTTCATATGTAAATTTAACTTTATATATTTCTAAACAAAAGATTTTTATTTTTCTAAAATACTCTAACTTTCTTGCTAAAATCTTTATTTAAATTTGAATTGCAATTTTCGTTACAATTTGGTAGCATGTATTATGTATCACCCTATTTTTATTATTCTACAAATCACATCTCTTTATCCTCATAATTCTTATATTATAATAAGTTAAAAAAGCCAGTTAAAAATAACCGGCATATAGTTCTTCATTTTTGTGATATTACAAATCTCACCCTTCATTTCATAATTTCTACCAAACCTTAATTAGCCACCAAATGCTGAATATTTACGTAATCCTTTCTTCCACATAACTTTACTTAAAACAAATAATAAAATAACCCATAACGTACCTATTATTAAATTTTTATAAACCTCATTTACTGATAATTTATCAAGTAAAATTACTGTCGGTAGGTAAGCCGTAAATTGAAATGGCGTAATCATCAAAAAATTGTATAACATTTTAGGAACAATACTGATTGGAAAGAGCTTTCCTGTTATTATTCCCTTCAAAACATCAATTGCTACAAACATACTGTTTACTTCAGAGAAGAAAAAGGCTAATATGCTTAATAAATAATTTAATAAAAAGTTTATTAAATATCCTATGACTAATGCTAAAACAAAACACGAAATATTTAATACTGATATTTTTATTGTTAAATATCCCCTTAAAAAGAATCCTAATATAATTAAAGGTATTCCTCCAAATACAATAAACAATAAGTTCTTAGGTACAGCTTTCATAAAATTATAACCCATATAATTAATTGGTTTAATTAAATACTTGCTAATATCACCTAAACGTATATCCTTCGCAATCTCGTAAGTTGTAGTATTAGTTATCAAGTTTTCCACAATCAATATAACAAAATAATATGTAAGCATTTCTTTTAAAGTAAAGCCAAATGCTTCTCCATTATGCCCATATATACAAATCCATAGCATAATATTTGCTAAGAAGGGAATAAAATAAAATATTAAGTTAATAAAGAAATTCCATCTATACTCTATATTATTCTGTAATGATATGTTAGCTACTTTCCCATACTTACCCAAAAACATAATTACTCCCTCCTAACATCTGAGCCGTTATAGATATCCTTAATTATGTCTTTAATATCTAGATTTTCAATACTTATATCTCTTATTTTATCTACATCATCTATAAGTAACTGACGTGTAACATCTATTAGCTTATCTTCATCTACCTGAAGCTTAATAATATTATTATCCTGTTCTAAAATCTGAAGATTACCATTCTTTTCAATATTTCCGATAATGCTTCCTAGATTTTCTCCATATTTTAATTTAATAATCTTTTTGTTTGAATACTTGTCCAAGAAATTTTCATAACTATCATTATAAATTACTTCACCTTTATCTACCAATATTAAGTAATCACATAGCTGAACAATATCATCAAAATTATGGCTTGTTAGAATTATGGTGTTATTATGTTCTCTATTATAATCCTTTAAAAATTTTCTAATACTTTGTTGAGCTATAATATCTAAACCTATAGTAGGTTCATCTAAATACATTATTTCTGGCGAATGAACTAATGAAGCTATAAGTTCCATCTTCATTCTTTCTCCTAAAGAAAGCTTTCTTACTTGCACATTAGTAAGTCTTCTTACATCTAACTGATCAATTAAATTACCAACTATTTTATTATAATCACTTTTATTAACCTCAAATATTTGTCTATTTAACTCAAAGCTTTCAACCGCCGGTATATCCCACCACAGTTGGCTTTTGTTCCCCATAACCATTGTAATCTTTTTTAAAAACTCAGGCTTCTTTTCAAAAGGGTCATATCCAAGAACATCTATTTTCCCAGAAGTCGGCTTCAATATCCCCGAAAGCATCTTTAATGTTGATGTTTTTCCTGCTCCATTCATTCCTATAAAACCTACAATAGATCCCTTTTTAATAGACATATTTATATTTTTAACGGCTTCTTTTTTTAATATTTCTTTTTTAAATAAATTTTTTATAGACCCCTTCAATCCTGCTTCTTTATTATAATATTCATAAGTTTTTGAAAGCTGTTCTACTTTTATTACTTCCATTTAAATCCCCCTCTTAATACTTTCTCCTAGCTGCATGCACTACTGTACTTTTTTAAACCTCTTTTAAAAACTATATTAGTAAATATAAATAAGATTATTGTAATACCAACTGCAATTAACACATTTACTGCATTTATAGCTCCTTGTAAATAAGCAATTGGATAACTAAAAGCAATAAATATAGGTACTATGTACAAGAATACTTTTTGCAATAATCCTGAAAATATTGTCATTGGTTTATTACCTATATTAAATAGTTGGTAAAATAGATTTACTCCAATATCAACTTTTATAGTCCAAAAAGATACAATCATAATCAAAAATAATATATTGTACATAATAGCTACCCCAATTAAGCATAATAAAACAAACATAATTACTTTTCCTATAGTAAGTGTCACATCCATTTTAGCTAAAACATAGATCATTATCATTAAGTTCAATACTAAATTTATAACCTGTGGCATTATAATTCTGCTAAATGTAAGATAAAATCTCTTATTAACAGGTTTTAATAGTATAAGGTCTAAACTACCATCATTTATATATTGCGGAATAGTACTTAAACCACCTTGAAAAAACATTGTTATTACTGAATCAAATAAATTTGTAATAATTGCAAGCATAAATACTTCATATTTTCCCCAACCGCCAATACTATCAATATTCATAAATATTACCTCAAAAAATACTAATCCTATAATTAGATAAGAAAATTCTACTGTTGCTCTCAATATAAAGTTAACTTTATACTCCATATCACTCATTAAGGAACACTCTAACAATTTCTTGAATAAATTCATATATTTCTTCAATATTAACTTAGCCATAACCTTCCCCTTTCATTTAATATTTAAGTTTAGTAAGTAATCATGCTGTTTCATTCATGTATTTAACATATAATCACTACCTCAAAAATATTATATATCTTTCACAAAAAAGTCAATTATTTACACAAGAATTTTTCTATCCTTTTTATTTATACATATTTAATTGTATAAAAATAGAACCTATAATAATAAACACTCTTTTTTAAATGTCTATTTTATAGGTTCCATTTTAACTAAAGCTTATAAAAATTCGATTACTCCTTCATCAAGTCTTTTTATTCTTGCTAAAGAATAGACATCGTAATTCTTACTTTCTAACATTTTTCTTCCTGGTTGAAAAGATTTTTCTATAACTATTCCTATTCCTGATACCTTTGCACCTGCTTCTTCTACTATTCTTGCTGCTCCTTTTGCCGCTTCACCATTTGCTAAGAAATCATCTATTATTAATATTTTATCATCTTTATCTATAAATCTCTTTGATAAAGTAAGTTCATAATCAGTTCCCTTAGTAAAAGAATGAACTGTTGTTTGATAAACATCTCCATTTAATATTCTAGATTTTTGTTTTTTTAATGTTACCATTGGTATATTCATTTGAAGAGCTGTCATTACAGCTGGTGCTATTCCCGAACTTTCTATAGTAAAAACCTTAGTAATTCCTTTATTACTAAAATATTCCTTAAAACATTTTCCCATTTCATACATAAGCTCTGGATCTACAGCATGATTTAAAAATGAATCCACCTTTAAAACATCTTTATTTAAAGCTCTTCCTTCACTTAAAATTCTATCCTTCAATAACTGCATTTTTCTTTACCCCTTCATCCTTTAATAATTTATTTAAAATAAGTGCTGCTATTGTCCCTGTTGAAATACCTGATGCAAATATAAGCTGTATTCCTTCTGGAAGGTTAGCTATAAAATCTGGTCTAAAAGTAACACCTAATCCTAATCCAATAGAAGTTGCTATTATTAGTAAATTTCTATTATTAATTTCTACTCTACTTAATGTTTTTATTCCAGCCGCTGCTATTGTACCAAACATAACTATTCCTGCTCCTCCAAGAACAGCTGAAGGAATTACATTTATAAGTGCTGCAAATTTAGGTAAGAATCCTAATCCAACTAAAATTATTCCTGCCATTACTGCAACTTTTCTACTAGCATTTCTTGTTAAAGGTATAAGTGCAACATTTTGACTAAAAGTTGTATTTGGAAAAGATCCAAGAACTCCTGCCATAGCACTACCTAAACCGTCGGCTAATACGCCTCTTCCAATAATTTTATCATCTGCTTCTACACCTGAAACTTCACATATAGTAGCTAAGCATCCTACTGTTTCTATTGTTGTTACTATATAAGCTGGTATAAATGCTAAAACATATTTTAAGTTAAACTCTACACCATATTCAAAAATATTAGGAAGCGCAAACCAACTTGCTTCTTTTACAGTTGTAAAATCAACCATGCCTAAAGGAATGCAAATTATGTATCCAATAAACATACCTATTAACACAGAAGCAGAACTAACAAGTCCTTTTCCATATCTATTAATTAACAAAGTTATAATTAAAACAAACATTGCTACAGCAACATTTTTAATACTTCCATAATCACTTGAACCAGCTCCACCTGCAGCCCAATCCATGGATACTGGAATAAGAGTTAATCCTATCAAACACACTACTGTACCTGTTACAAGTGGTGGGAATAGCTTCATTAAAGGCTTTATAAAAAAGCTTGCTATTATTTCTACTAAAGATCCCAATATTGTAGCTCCTATAATCCCTGGCATTCCTGCAATAGAACCAACAGATATAGATGGTGCAACAAATGTAAAATCAGTTCCCATAATACAAGGTACTCTTGCACCAACAGGACCAATTTTTCTTGATTGAACTATTGTTGCAATTCCAGATGCCAAAATAGTAGCACTTATTACTGTAGTTGATGTTTTTGCATCTAGACCTAATGCCCCTGCTAAAACTAAAGGTACAGCTATAATGCCTCCAAAAGCTGCAAATATATTCTGAAGTCCAAGTAAAATTTGAGATGATATACTTGGAGTATCATCAATATTGTACAGAAGTCCCTCGTCATTTCTTGATTGTAAATTTTTTTTCACGTCTTAAATCCCCCATTCTCACTGTTTATAAGAACAAAATTGCTAGCAACACGCTTAGGAAGCAGCAACTTTGTCAGCCATACAAAAGGTTCTAAAAAGCAAA
Organism: Clostridium sp.; assembly: GCA_015058375.1. Classification (GTDB taxonomy): domain Bacteria; phylum Bacillota; class Clostridia; order Clostridiales; family Clostridiaceae; genus Clostridium. The sequence continues at coordinate 35,175 of SVCK01000056.1, read as the reverse complement.
ATAATATCTTACTTTAAATCACAATTTAATTATTTTGCCTTTATATTCTTTTGTGACCTACAACTATTTTTTAACGTTTTGGAAAACTTTCATATCAGAAAACGAGTAATACTTAAAGTACTCGCTTTTTCAAAAAATTTTATATTTTCCTAGACATTAAAAAAAGTAGTGCTTCGATAATAATGAGGCACTACCTTAATTTTTATAACAAAAGTTACTTGCCTCGTAGTCTGCTATTTTACGGCCAGCAGGTAGAAACTTTGGGACCATATTACCCATGATATACGAGTTTCTTATTCAATTGATATATACATTATATCATATTATATCATAAAAATACTATTTTCACTCTTATTTTTGTTTTTTTCCCTATTTAATTATTAATTTCTTTTTCTATTTTCTAAATAGTTCTCTATTCTCTTTAATGCTTCCACAATATTTTCCATTGAAGAAGCATAACATGCTCTTATATATCCTTCTCCACATTCTCCAAATGAATTTCCTGGAATAGTCAACACTTTTTCCTTCATTAAAAGATCTTCACAAAATTCTTCTGACGTCATGCCTGTAGATTTTATACATGGAAATACATAAAGTGCTCCTAACGGTTCAAAGCAATCAAAACCAAGCTTTCTAAATCCATCTACCATAACTCTTCTTCTTCTGTTATACTCTCTACACATCATCTCAACACTTTCCTGTCCATTTTTCAAAGCTTCTATTGCAGCATATTGAGCAGTAGTTGGTGCACACATTATTGCATACTGATGTATTTTCTTCATTTGATTTATTAAAACAGAATTACCACATAAATATCCCAAACGCCATCCTGTCATAGCATAAGCTTTAGAAAAGCCATTAATAACCAATGTCTTATCTTTAACTTCTGGGAAAGATGCTATAGAAATATGTCCTCCTTCTCCATAAGATAATTCTGCATATATCTCATCTGATATTATTATTATATCTTTATCTTTAAGCACATTTACTATAGGCTGTAAGTCTTCCTTAGACATAACAGCACCTGTTGGATTATTAGGATATGGTATTATTACTACCTTTGTTTTTTCTGTTATAGCATCTTCAAGTTGTTTTGCAGTCAGTTTAAAATCATTTTCTGCTTTTAAATTTATCACCTTAGCTTCAGCACCTGTAAAAGCAGTACAACCTTTATAAGCTACAAAACTTGGTTCTGGAATTATTACTTCATCTCCAGGCCCAACTAAAGCTCTTAAAGCTATATCTATACCTTCGCTCCCACCAACAGTTACTATAATTTCATTGTCTGGATTATAAGATAAATTAAATCTTCTCTCTAAGTATTTAGCAATTTCTAATCTTAATTCTATATAACCTGCATTAGAAGAATAATGGGTATGTCCTTGTTCTAATGAATATATACCTGCTTCAGCTATATTCCAAGGTGTTACAAAATCTGGTTCTCCAACCCCTAAAGATATCACATCTTCCATTTCATTAATAATATCAAAATATTTTCTTATACCAGATGGTGGCATATTTTTAACGTTGTCCTTTATCATGTCCTCTAGTATCATATAAATATTGCCTCCCTGTCATCTACCTTTTCTTTCTTAAATATAGTTCCATAATCTTTATACTTCTTTAAAATAAAATGAGTTGCTGTACCATTTACACATTCTTGACATGCTAGTTTTTCAGATACAAACAAAGCAATTTCCTTCATACTGCTTCCTTCAACTAACACCATTAAGTCAAACCCTCCCGATGACATAAGATAACATGATTTAACTTGTTCAAATTTATATATTCTTTCTGCAACACTATCAAATCCTACACCTCTTTGAGGAGTAATTTTTACTTCTATTAAGGCAGTTACCTTATCCTTGCCATCTTCTTCCCAATTTATCATTGTTTTATAACCAGCAATTATACCTTTTTTTTCGTAATCCTTTATCGCTTTCTTAACCTCTTCAACAGATCTACCTGTCATAACAGCTAACTGTTCATCCGTATACCTGCTATTTTGCTGTAAGATTTCTAATAATTCGTCCATTTTTATTCCTCCTCAATTATAGTAGTTTTTAATGTATCTGTCAGCTTACATATTAAAAAACTTTAAAAATTTTATACTTTTATAGATATAAAAAAACTTCATCCCAACAAAGGGACGAAGTTAAAATCCGCGGTACCACCCTAATAAGTAGAATATTTTCTACTCTCTTAAAAGCTAGAATATTTATAATATTCTCCCTTTATAACGTAAGGTATACGGCATTATCTACATTAAGAATTTTTCTTAGTTCTCAATAAGCGATTCAGAGGCTGCTTTCTTAAAACTATTTTACTAAGTCACACCAAAACCCTCAGCTCTCTTTAAAAATTAAGTTTTAATACTCTTCCTCATCACTATCTTTACTGTTTTTACTATTTATATTTATTATTATCCATTATTAATTATTACAAGTCAATAACTAAATACACTAAATTTTATTAATTTCAATATTAAAAATATTTATTGCTAATAATCTTTCAATAAACATTTACTATTTAAAAAGGAAAAAAATAATAAATTTTAAATAATTTCATAATAAATTGTGTGCTATAATATACTGAATAAAATATTATTATTAATTTAAGGAGATAAATTTATGAAAATGAAATCATTTATTAGTAAAGCACTAATTACTTTAATATCAACAAGTTTATTATTTACATCACTAAACCCAATAACTGCAAAAGCAGACTCTTATACAGTTGTAACTCTTGGAGCTGATTTAACTCAAGCTCAAAAAGAAGAAATGTTAAAATATTTTAATGTAACTAAGAACGACGCTAATGTTATTGAAATAACTTCAAAAGAAGAATATGAAGCTTTAGGAAATGTTGCTTCTTCAACTCAATTGGGAAATAAATCTATTTCTTCTTCTTATGTTGAACCTACTTCTTCAGGTGGTTTAGATATATCTACTAACAACTTAACATGGGTAACAGAATCAATGATAAGAAATGCATTAATAACAGCTGGAATTGAAAATGCAGTAGTAAAAGCTTCTGCTCCATTTAAAGTTTCAGGTACTGCTGCTTTAACTGGTATATTAAAAGGATTTGAAAATAGTGAAAATGGTTCAAAAATCGATACAGCAAAAAAAGATGCAGCTAATGAAGAAATTGTTGTAACTGGTAATTTAGGTGATAAAATCGGGCAAGATGATGCGACTAACTTAATTAATGATATTAAAAAAGATGTTATTAAGAAAAATCCTTCATCTGAAAAAGAAATTGAAAAAATAGTTGATAAGCATGCAAAAAGCTATGATTTATCAGAAGAGGATCGTGAAAAAATCCAACAACTAATGGTTAAAATAGATAATCTTAACCTTAACTATAGTGCAATAAAGGACCAACTAAATGATGTTACAAATCAATTAAAAGACAAAATAACTAATGTAGATACTCAAGGTGTATTAACTAAAATAGGCAACTTTTTCTCTGATATATGGACTGCAATAAAAAATTTATTTTCTTCTGATTCTTCATCAAATACAAACACAACTAACGAACCTAAGTCTAATAACAATACTACAAATCAACCTACAACTACTACAGAATCTAAATAGTTAACTATATAAAAAAGGAGTTATATTATCAGCTGCAAAACTGTTAATATAACTCCTTTTATTTCTACACTAAATTTTGTAATTTAATTCAATACTGAATTTAAATTATTTTCTCTTCTTTCTTCCAGTAACTAAAGTTATTGCACCTGCTACTGCTGCCATTACAGCTACTGCACCTGCTAACGCTATGTTATCTCCTGTTTTAGCAGATTTAGCAATTTTACTCTTAACTACTTTTTTATCATTTGCAGCACTTGCACTTAAATCATTGTTTACTGCATTTCCAGCAGGTGAACCTGAACCAATATTTTTTTGTGCAATTGTAAATTTACCTAATTTATTAGTTTTAAAAGTAAATGTTGAAGTAATATTATCAAATTCTCCAGATAGCTCTTTCCATTCGTTATCAGCTTCATCATAAATATAAGCCTTTAATTTTGAAGTATCTTTGCCATCTAATTGAGTTTTATCTAATTTAAATGATACAGTAATTTGCTCATCACCTAAGTCAATTACATTATTACCATTATTAAGAGTCATTTCAAATACTTTTCCTATAGAATTAAGTGATTTTAATAATTCTTTATCTTCATAAACCTTTTGAGTATAATCTAAATAATCTTTACTATTAGCCTTAACAATATCTTTAAGCATAGTAACAACTGTATTTGGTGTAACTACTACTGCTCCTTTTTCTGAATCATTAGCTCTTAATGTTACATTATCACTTGTATTAGATTTGAATAAATAATTATCCCCAAATGGTCTAATATTATTATGTTTTAATACTTTCATATCTCCATCTGTAGATTCAATACAGTTTTGAGCTAACTTAAATGTCTTTTTAACAATATCACTCTTGTTTCCTGCTTCATTTACAGCATAAGCTTCAACAGTATATTCTCCTTCTATATCTAAAGCTTCTCCTCTATATTCTTTACCATTAACTAGGATTGTTATATTAGCATCCTTATCATCAGCTTCAGCATTTAATGTCAATGGTTCATAATATGTTTGTCCATCAATCACTCCATTTAAAGTAACTTCTGGTTTTGTAGTATCAACATTTACTTCTACTTCTGCTAATTCACTTACATTTCCTGCATAGTCAATAGTTCTTGCATATACCTTTGTAGAAGTTCCAACTACAAATTCTCCAGTATATTTAACATAATTAACACCATCTGTACTATATTCTATTCTATCTAATTGTTCTTCGTCACTATCAATAGTCACATAAACTGGTTGATTATTAACTTCTGTAGCAGTTAATGTTGGTTTAGTATTACTTAATGTAAACTTAGGTTTATTTGGTGCTACTGTATCTAAAACAATCTTTAAATCGTCTTTAAATACATTACTATTCATATCTTGTGCTTCTATCTTAATAGTATTTTCCCCATCAACTAATTTAATTGCTTTTGAGAATTTATTCACAAGCCCATCATTTACTTTAGCAGGATTATAATCTTCAGACTTAAGTAAATCTCCATTTATAAATAGATAATATCCATATAAATTTTCTTTAAGAATTCCTTTTAATTCAAAGTTTGGATTATTAACATAAATTCTATTATCTGGTCTAAATACAAAATCATTCAATTCAACTTTAGGTGCTGTCTCATCATAGAAAACTTTATATGAATAATCAGCTACTACATTTCCATATGGATCTTTAGCATATATATTTAAAATATTTTTTCCTTCTTTAACCTTTAGATTATAAGTAAATGTTAAGTCATCATTTATGCTTACATCTTGACCATTAATTTTCAAGTAATCAACTTTCTTACTAACATGACCTTTAACAACATAAACTCCATCTTTAAGATTAGTTTTATTGATATAGTGAGCAACAGCAACATTATCTATACCAACACTTAATTCTTCAGCAGAATCACCTTTAACTACAATATATTTATTAGTAGTCTTATTTCCACCTTTATCAACAACAACTAATTCAATAGTATTTAAACCATTAAGTAATCGTATTTTTCCTTTTCCTTTACCTTCATCATTTAATTCAACAGAAGTAGCTTCATTATTCTTATCTGTTATATTATTTAAAGTTACTGTACACTTTGTTTTATCAATCACTTGTAAATCTAATGCTAATTCTGCATCTTCTGTTACATAGTAAGGTTGTACATTTGTAATATTTTGTTGAACTTTAACTTCTGGATTAGTAGTATCACAAATAACATTAAACTCTTGATTATATACTTCTTTTCCTTGCTTATCTTCTGCATAAACTTTTATTTTATTTTCACCTTCAGCTACTTCAACTGCTGTTTCAAAGTAATTATCTTCAAATTTCACATCTTTATCATTAACTCTAAGTTTTCCTAAATTGTCTCCAACAGTTCCGTTAAGAATAAACTTTCCTTCTTTTAAATCCTTATTTCCTATAACCATACCATCACTTAATCCTGATAATGCTATATCTTTAAGATTTACAGCTTTTTCTTTCTTTTCTGCTATTGCACTATTTCCAGCATAATCTGATACTGCTACTGAAATTGTATTTACTTCACCATCAACAAATGGTATATCAGTAGAATATTGTCCGTTAACAACTTTTACGTCTTCTGCTTTTAAATTAATTGTTTTTCCATTAACAGCTATTGCACATACAGGCATTACTGTTGAACCACCATCGTTATCTTGTGCTTCCCAAGTTAATTTAAACTTTCCATCACTAACCTTTTCTACACCTTTTATGTTAACTGATGGTGCTGTAGTATCTATCTTAACTGGTAAATCAAGAATTTGTTCTTTTGAATTGTTTAATTCTAATTTACTTTTTAGTCTTACTGTATATTGGCCTTCAGGAGCCTTAACATATTTTCCTGTTACTTTATCATATAAAGTACCATCCCATGTTGCTCCACTTAAATATTTAGGACTTAATCCATTTTCTAAAAGATTCTTTCTAACATTTGTGTAATTGAATATTTCTCTAACTACATTTCCATTACTATCAAGTACTTCAACTTTTAAATCCTTAGCATTTCTTAACATATATACTGCTGGAAGTACTTGATCCTTAAATCCATCAGCATTTGGTGAAAATGCTACTTTATCATTATCAATGTATGTTTGTCTATTTTCTACATACTGTCCATATAAAGCATGCTTTTGCTTATCAACTAAACCTGTTACCCCAATAATACTTTCATTTGTGTTTTTAAAATTTGGAACATCAATTATTTTTTCTTTGCTCCAATCTCCATAAAATCCCATAAACGGTACGCTTAAAGATGGAACAGTTTCATCTGTACTAGCAAAGTTTAAATATCCTTCTACAAATCTTTCAGTTTTTTCTGAATCTGATATATTTAACGTAACATTTACTGTAGCTGTTTTTCCTGGTTCTACTGTTACTGAAGTTTTATCAAACTTAGCAACTGAATCTTTAAGAACCACTTCATGAATTAAATTACTTACTACATCTTCTCCATATACTTTTTCATCTTTCAAATTATAAGTTACAGCCTTAGTTCCATAGTTAGTAAGTTCTAATTGGAATGTTGTCTTATTTCCAACTTCCTTTAAAGCAACTGCGCCCTTACCATCCTTATATTTAATAATTACATTATTATTTATTGCATCCTTAACTCTAATAAGCCCTGCACCTTGTCTTCTTGGAGAATATGGTATAGAATTTGTTGTATCATACTTATCTATCATTGGCTTAGCAGTATTCATAGCTGTATTTTTTACGAATCCTACTAATTCACTACCTGAAAGTTTTGGATATCTCTTCTTAATAGCTTGCATTATAAGTGCTTCTGTTCCTGCTGTATTTGGTGCAGCCATTGAAGTACCACTCATGCTTTGATATGAATCATTGTTAGCAAGAGAATATATATCCCCTCCTGGTGCTGTTACTTCTGGTTTAAATTCCAAATCTGATGTTGCTCCCCATGAAGTATATTGAGACATATCTTGTACATCACCATTTTCTATAGACATAATTGATGATTTTAAATCTACCTCAAATACTCCATCTCCATTTTTAATTAAATCTAAAAGTTTTGCACCGTCAGAATTACCTATGCTTATTAAAGGCTTTTTAACATTTTCTACAGCCATTGATATTGTTGAATTTCCACCACTTTCATTATTGTATATAATAACTCCAGCAGCTCCTTTAGCTATACAATTTTCATACTTTTCTTGGAATGTTATACTTCCTCTTTTAACTAATGCTATTTTCCCAGTAAGATCTAGTTCTTTTAATTCATCAGGCTTACCAAATCCACAATCAACAATTTCAAACTTACCATTCATTGGATTTATATATTTCATAGCTGGTGAAACATATTGCATTTTAGATACTATACTTCCATTTGAATCTTTAAATATAGCAGCAGATCCTGTAATATGTGTATTTTCCATAGATGCTACCGATAAGCTTGATGATGCAGTAGATGGCGAACCAATTGTACTTGTATCTTTAAGTCCTAAAAGGTTAGCTGGTTGACTTGATGAAGTATCTTGCTGTGTTGATGTAGCTGAGTTTCCTGCTGATATTACACATATAACTCCTGCATCAGTTGCTCTTTGTACAGCTTGATTTTCTGGATCATCTGGATTTGTAAATCCTGCATTTGAACCTAAACTCATATTTATAACATCTGCACCAAGTTTAACTGAGTCTTCTATAGCAGCTATAATATCATCATCATAAGCTGAGCTTGTCTCAGGATTATTTGTAAATACTTTCATCGCAAAAAGTTGAGCTTGAGGTGCAATACCTTGTATTCCATCTATTTCTCCTTCTGCTGTTTTCTTTCCGTTCGCAGCAACAATTCCTGCAACATGCATACCATGCATACTTCCTGTATCTATAACATTAGTATTTCCATCTGCATAATTATAGCCAAAAGGAATCTTTTCACTAAAATACTGACCATATCCTAGTTTATTAATATCTTTTGTAATTTCGTCCTTTTTTAACTTTGTAGTATTTGATGCAATTTCTTGTAAATCTTTATGTCTATAATCTATACCAGTATCTATTATTGATACAACTGTACCTTCACCTTTAATATTTAATTCATCCCAAACTGAAGTTGCTCCTGTTATTTGTTTTGCATAACTCATATCTGTTTTATATGATCTAACTTCAGTTACACATTTTACTCCATCAATTTTATCTAGTTCTTCTATATGTTTTCTCTTTGCATTTATTGAAAAACCATTTACTAAATAACCAAAGTTTCTCCTTACTTCTTTACCAGTTATTCTTTCTGCTTCTTCTATCACTTTTAACTGAGAATTTTTTATTTCTTGTTCATTTTCTTTCGCAGAATCAGTATATTCTCGTCCATCTTGAGTATCAATTGCTGGAGCTTCTTTTAGTTGAACTATAACTCTAATTTCTTCTTCTAAATCTTTTTCTCCACTTCCGTTTTCATCTAAAGCATCATTTTTATACAAATTACTTTTTAAACAATCTAAACTTTTTTGTTCATAGCTTTCAATATTTTTTCTAAGTAATTCCTCTAAATCTCCTTCACATACCCCACCTTTAGCAATTAAAGGACTATAATTTAATAGCATTGACGTAGATAATGCCATTGCCGTTATCATTGAAATAAATTTTTTGTCTCTTCTTTTCATAGAAACAATCCCCCTTTTTCTATTTCTATTATTGTTAATTTTACATGTTTTATGGTTATTTGTAAATATTTTTTTACATTTCCTTTTTATTTTTTTGATATTTACCATAAAAGATTAATTTTTTTTATTTTTTTATCATTAACATTCATATATAAAAGCGCAAAAATCAGCATATTATAAAAAATTAATTCCTTCTAAATAAAAATCAAAAAAAATGTCTGTAAAGACATTTAAACTGTTCTCTACAGACACTTTTTTTAATCTCTTAATATATTTAAATCTTCCCCACTTAAAATCTTTTTCATAGTTCTCATAGAACACATTTTTCCACACATAGTACAACTTTCTTCATCATGAGGAGTTGATTCTTTTCTATACCTTCTTGCTTTTTCCTCATCAAGAGCTAATCCAAACATAGTTTCCCAATCTAGATCTGCTCTAGCTTTACTCATTGCATTATCCCAATCTCTTGCACCTTTTATTCCTTTTGCTATGTCAGCCGCATGTGCTGCTATCTTAGATGCAATAATTCCTTCCTTCATATCATCTAAATCTGGAAGTCTTAAATGTTCTGCTGGTGTTACATAGCACAAGAAATCTGCTCCATATGTTGCTGCAATTGCTCCTCCAATAGCAGATGTTATATGATCATACCCTGGTGCAATATCAGTAACCAATGGTCCAAGCACATAAAAAGGTGCACCATGGCATAATTTCTTCTGCAATTGCATATTAGCCTTTATCTCATTTAAAGCCATATGTCCTGGTCCTTCGATAATAACTTGTACATTCTTTTCCCAAGCTCTCTTAGTAAGTTCTCCAAGTGTTATTAATTCTTTAATCTGACTTGCATCAGTAGAATCATTAATTGATCCTGGTCTCAAAGCATCTCCTAAAGAAATTGTTATATCATATTTAGCACATATATCTAATAATTCATCAAAGTGTTCATAAAATGGATTTTCCTTATTATTAAGTTCCATCCAAGCAAACAATAAAGAACCACCTCTTGATACTATATGAGTTAATCTTCTATTTCTTTTAACAGTTTCTACAGCTTCTTTATTTAATCCAGCATGTATAGTAATAAAATCTACGCCATCTCTTCCATGCTTATCAACTACATCCAAGAATTCTTGTGCAGTTATATCTCTAAGTTCTTTATCATAAAATCCAACTGCATCATATATAGGAACTGTTCCTAGCATTGCTGTTGACATATCAACTATTTTTTTTCTCATACCTTCTGTTTTTCCATAGTTTGATAAATCCATAATAGCTTCAGCTTTCATATTTAATGCTGTTTTAACTTTTTCCAATTCCTTTTCACAATTTGGACAATCCTTAGATATACCTAAATTAACATTAATTTTAGTTCTAAGACCTTCCCCTACTCCTTCTGGATCTAGATTTTTATGATTTTTATTTGCTGGAATTGCTACCTTTCCTTCTGCAACTAAATTTCTTAATACTTCTACATCCATTTTTTCCTTTTCTGCAACTATAGTCATTTCTTTAGTTACTATACCCTTTTTAGCTGCATCCATTTGAGTTGTATAATTCATGACGATCCCCCTATTTTTTTATTTTGTACACAGGGCAAACAAAAACAAAAGCGTTTTATTTTTAACGTATTTTAAAACAAAAATATCAGAAAGTTAGCAACAATTATTTCTCACTCTCAAAAAAATTAAATTTTTCTACACGTTAAAAAAGCTTGCTATTAAAGCAAGCTAAGTTTAATAATCACTTCATATTTCGCTTTCCTACGTTGGTTCTAACCACTTCAGGTTTTAAGAGTTAGGATAAAATCCTTCTCAGCCAAACTTTCTGGCACCCCTAGCTTACGACTATATAATACTACATTTTATAATAAATTTCAATTTTTTGCTAAAGTTGAAATTTAAGCCTAAATAAACAAAAACTGTCCCTGAATAATCTCATAGGACAGTTCTATTGTTTATATTAAATTAATTTGTTATTACATTAATTACTTTTTATCTCAATCAAAAGCCGCTATATACATTGCTTTTATTTCGCTCATTAATGGATATCTTGGATTAGCTCCTGTACATTGATCATCAAATGCTTGTTCTACCATTTCATCAAGATTTTCATAAAATTTTTGTTCATCTACTCCAGCCTCTTTAATTGTTTTTGGCATTTCAACTTTAGCTTGCAATTCTTCAATAGCTTTAATCAATAATTCTATTTTTTCTTCTTCACTACTTCCACCTAAGTTTAATGAATCGGCAATCTTCGCATACCTTGTTGCTACATCTGGATATTTGTATTGAGAAAATGCTGCTTGCTTAGTTGGTGCATTACATGAATTAAATTTAATCACTTCTGTTAGCAACAACGAATTAGCCATACCATGTGGCAAATGATGAAATGCACCTAATTTGTGAGCCATTGAATGACAAACTCCTAAAAATGCATTACTAAACGCCATACCTGCCATACATGATGCATTAGCCATCATTTCTCTAGCCTCAATATTTGTTGTTCCTTCTGAATATGCTAATGGTAAATATTTGAATACTAACTTAATAGCTTCTATCGCTAATCCATTTGTAAATTCTGATGCCATTACTGATACATAAGCTTCCATTGCATGAACTAATACATCTATACCTGCACAAGCTGTTAATCCTTTAGGCGAAGTCATCATAAGTTCGGGATCTACAATTGCCATATCTGGAGTTAATTCATAATCAGCTAATGGATATTTAATTCCTGTTTCTTGATCTGTTATAACTGCAAATGGTGTTACTTCTGATCCAGTTCCTGCTGAAGTTGCAACTGAAACCATCATCGCTTTATCACCCATATGAGGGAATTTATATATTCTCTTCCTTATATCCATAAATCTCATAGCTAAATCTTCGAATTTTACTTCTGGATGTTCATACATCACCCACATAATTTTAGCTGCATCCATAGCTGAACCACCACCAAGAGCAACAATTACATCTGGTTCAAAATTTACCATTTCCTTAGCTCCTGATTCAGCACATGCAAGTGTTGGATCAGGCTCAACATCACAAAATATTTTATATTGAATTCCATTCTTTTCCAATACATCTGTTATTTTCTTAGTATATCCAAAATTAAATAGAAATTTATCTGTAACTATAAATGCTTTTTTCTTATTCATTTCACGTAATTCTTCTAAAGCAAATGATAAGCATCCATATTTAAAATAGACTTTTTCTGGAACTCTAAACCAAAGCATATTCTCTCTCCTTCTAGCTATAGTCTTTACATTGATTAAATGTTTTGGTCCAACATTTTCAGAAACTGAGTTTCCTCCCCAAGATCCACAACCAAGAGTTAATGATGGTAATAATCTAAAATTAAATAAATCTCCTATAGCTCCTTGTGATGATGGCATATTTATAAGTGTTCTAGAAGTTTTCATTCTATTACCAAATTCATTTATTCTATCTTTATTAAATTCGTTAGTATAAAGTATTGAAGTGTGCCCCATTCCTCCATAAGCTAATAGTTTTTCAGCTTTTTTTAGTGCTTCTGAAAAATCTTTAACCTTATACATAGCTAAAACTGGAGATAATTTTTCATGTGATAATGGCTCTTTTGAACCAATATTATTTACTTCAGCAACTAATATTTTTGCACTTTTTGGCACTTTAACGCCTGCAAGTTTTGCTATATCATAAGCTGAATGTCCAACAACATCAGCATTTAATACTCCTTTATCATTGAATATTATTTTTCTTACTTTAGTCACTTCATCTGAATTTAAAATATACGCTCCTCTATCTAAAAATTCTTTCTTAATAGAATCATAGACAGTATCTACAACTATTATTGACTGTTCTGATGCACAGATAACTCCATTATCAAATGTTTTTGAAAGTAATATTGAATTAACAGCCATTTTTACATCTGCTGTTTCGTCAATTATTGCTGGACTATTACCTGCTCCAACACCTAATGCTGGAGTTCCTGATGAATAAGCTGCTTTAACCATTCCAGGACCACCTGTTGCTAATATAATGTCTGCATCAGACATTACTTGTTGTGATAATTCAACTGATGGTTCATCTATCCATCCTATAATTCCCTCTGGAGCTCCTGCTTTAACAGCTGCTTCTAAAACTGTTTTTGCTGCTTCTATCGTAGAATTTTTGGCTCTTGGATGAGGAGAAATTATAATTGCATTTCTTGTTTTTAAGCATATTAGTGTTTTAAATATTGCTGTTGATGTTGGATTTGTAGTTGGTACTATAGCAGCTACTACTCCAATTGGCTCAGCAATCTTAGTTACTCCTAATACATTATCCTCTTCTATTACACCACAAGTTTTTAAATCTTTATATTGATTATATATATATTCTGCAGCAAAATGATTTTTTATCACTTTATCTTCAACTATTCCCATTTTTGTTTCTTCAACAGCTATTTTAGCAAGTCTTATTCTTGCATTATTTGCTGCTAAAGCAGCTTGCCTAAATATCTCATCTACTTGTTCTTGTGAATAAGCAGCAAATTTCTTTTGTGCCTCTCTTAATTGTTCAATTCTTTCTGTTAATTCTTGTGAATTTGTTACTTTCATAACTATACCTCCTAAAAGTGTTTCACACTTTTTTCATCCTTTTGTTTACCATCTATCCATTAACTTTTATGCATTCATATTATGATATAGTTAATTTTTTGTCAATATTTTTTATTAACCAAAAAATTATTCACTTATTTCCTTATTTTTTATCAAAAAATAATGTTTTTATTTAACAAATAACAAATGAACTTTTTTGAACTACTTTAAATTTTCTCTTAATGTCTTGTAACTATTTTAGAAGCTGCATAGGCTACTATTGGCACTGTAAGTATTATTCCTAAACTCCCAGATATACCTTGAAGTATTTCTATTGCAATTAAATCTGTATTCATAAGCTGATTATATGGTACTCCATAAGAGTATATTAAAAGCATTAAATTTAACGAAGATCCTGTAAAAGCCAAAATTAAAGTATTAGCCATAGTTCCCATTGCATCTTTTCCTATATTCATCCCAGACACAAATAGCTCTTTCCACTTTAATTTCTTATTTACAATATGTATTTCATTTATAGAAGAAGATATTGACATAGCTACATCCATTACTGCTCCTAAAGATGATAATAATACTCCACAAATTAATAGTCCTTTTACTTTAAGCCCTCCATCACCTGATATTAACAGCAACGATTCTGCCTGTTCCATATTAAATCCAGTAATATGAATTAACTTTCCAACTAAAAATGTTAGTATACCTGAAATTAAAACTCCTGATATTGTTCCAATAATAGCAGACAAAGTTTTACTACTTATTCCATCTATAATTATCAATGATGCTATAGCTGTAATACATACAATAAATATTGTCACTATAATAGGAGAATATCCTCTCATTATAAGCGGTATTAATATGAATAATATACTTATCATTGTATATGTAAGTCCAAACATTGCCTTAAAACCTTTCTTTCCTCCTATAGCACATAATGCAAATAGAAACAAAAAAATAAAGCCATATAAAATTGAAGCTCTATCATAATTGTAAACAGAAAACTCATAACTGCCATTTCCTTTCGTATCAATTCTAACAATCACATTATCTCCCGCTTCTACAACAACATTATGAAGAGCACTAACATAGTTATCTATTGTTCCTTGTTCATCTTTATGTTTGCCACTTTTTATCCTAATTTTTATCCTCTGATTTCCTGTAATCATATTTTCAGCATTTTCATCTTTGTCTATATTATTTTGTTCAACACTTATAACTTCAGCCTTTACATATTTCACCGAACTGTCTGCCGAATTATTTCCTGGATTATTTGTATTAGCATATACTATCAAAGATATAAATACAATTCCTAGAAAGAAAGCAGCTAAATATTTAATTTTCAACTGCTTATTACACTTAATTTTACCTGCCATTTTACTCCCTCGCTGTAACTATATATTTTTAAAGGGCTGTTTTAAAAACAGCCCTTTTTACCTTAAGCTTCTATTTTTCTTCTAGTCTTAACAATGATGCATAATGATAATAATGAAATAAAAATAATTAATTGAATATCAAAATCTCCAGTTTTGCTTGCGATTTCATCCACATCTTTATTGCTTTTATTATCTACACCTTTATTGTTCTTATTATCAACATTTTTATTATTAACATCATCTTTTATAACTTTATTATTATTATTATTACCTTGAGATACTTTTGAGCCATCTTCTTTATCCCCAGATGCATTTTGTGGCTGTGCTGTTTGTTCCTCATAAGCTTCTTCTATTTTTACTATCTCAGATCTATCTCTCACTCTAATTCTTGCTCCATCTGGATCATAAGATACAAGTCCAACAGCACTTACAGTTTGTCCTTCAATCAATAATTCTTCCAAATTTGTAGAAGGATTTGAAGCTTTAATATATCCATCAATAAATATCTTTGCTTCTACTCCACTATCATCCTTAATCATAAAGTACGATACTATTCCATTTTCAAATTCAACTTTAGTTACTTTTCCTGATATTTTTGCCAAAAGACCACCATTAGTTTCATAATCCATAGCTTCTTTTGCACTTAATTTTTTAGGTTCTATTTTATTAATAGATTCATCAGTAACTTCTACATCTATAACTCTTAATTCCAAATCACCTAAATATTCATCTAAAGTACCTGTTACAGCAACCTTTTGACCTAGCTTAATTCCTGATTGGTTTATTGGGAAAATATTAATTCCGCCAGTTTCATCCTGTACATATATAGTATCAAAAAATGCATTTCCACTTTCTGTTCCAGCAGTTACAATTCCTTCTACTTTATATACATCTCCCATATTTCCCTTACGTACATCCGCTATCTTATTTACAGGTAATTGTTTTTTAATTGAATTAATCAAATTTTTGGCTATGTTGTAATTACTATATTGTAAATCTCCACCATTATCAAGAACTGCTTTTACTTCATAATTTGATAAGAACACAGTTCCACTAATAAGTACATTTCCACCACCTGGCAACTTTTCAGAAGCCAAAGCAACAACTTCACCTTTCTCAACATTATCTCCTTTTAGATTATTGTTAGAATCAAAAGAATAAGTTGTATCATGTCCTTTTACAATCCATGTACTATTTCCAGCATTAACTGACTCTTCATCAAGATGTACAGAACATCCACTATAAAAACTAAAAGTTTGTTCTGGCAATACATCTTTTACATAAGGTGAATTCATATTATATTTATTAAACTGTAATCTAAACTTTTGATTTGAATAATTTACATCATCCACAACTTCATCATTATTAATTCTTGATGTAGCTCCAATAGCCTCCAACAATTTATTCAACTGAGTTGATGATTGATAATTATCTTTTCCATCTTGATAATCAGCAATTCCTGATACAACCAAGTTTCCGCCATTATCAACATATTGTTTAACTAAATGTATAAACTCATCACTAAATTCTTGTGGAGTGTAATTGTTCTTTGATTTTTTAGCTGGTGCAGTAATTATCAATAAACTTGTATCTTTTAGCATGTCTTCAGTTATCTTTTCTGTTTCAACTTTAACCTTTGCACCTTGTTCAGCTGCTATTAATGTAAAGTTTGCCATACTTCCAGAATAATATCCTGAAACATAATCATTAAAATGTGTTCCATCAACTAAAATGTTAGTAACTATAGATGAATCTGTCACTTTTAACTTAAGAACATCATTATAAACTTTTTCTACTCCATTTATAATAGCTTTAACTTCTACATCAACATTATAATTTCCAGCCTTATTAGGTATGTAATCAAATATATAATTCTTAGTACTTAGGGATGATACAGTTCCAAAATCTTCATATGAATTTATCACTTCACCATTAACAGAATATTTAATACTCTCAACTTGCATATCTTTAGATTCATTATTATATAATTCTGAAGTTATCTTCATGCTTTCACCCTTAATTGGAAGCACTGTATCACAACTTGTCTTGGAAATTCCAGCCTTATCAACTTCTCCAATCCAAACAGGAGCTGTAACAGCTATATCTTTATCTTGTTCATCAACTCTTATGTAATAATATGAATAATCTGATGGAAGATCAAATGTCAAATCTGCCTTTGCATCATTTATTGTTTTAGTAATTAATTCTTTTCCACCATTAACTATTACTTTAACAGTATTAATTTTTTCTCCATCTGGATCTTCAACATTGACTTTTATATTAACATTTGATGGTTTTTCGTTCATGATTGTACCCATCACTTCATCATTTAAAGTATAGTTAATATTTAAGTTTGCATCTTCAGTAGCATATGTTCTTCTATTTCTCATAGCATCATATAGATTATCACGAGTTAAACTATCAGCTAATAAAACAGTACGCCCAGTATTAGCATCTCCCCATTTACCTTTATGATTATCTTGACTATTAGATGGTGCTACATGCCACCCCTTATCAAGTGCTCTTGTATAATATTGATATGATGGAAAATATCCACTACTTCCAATAGCACCTTCGCCATTACCAACCTCTACAAGATTAATTAAATTATCAATTTCCGGGTCATAATTTGCAAAATCATTAAAATCTCCGAAAGTTGTTCCTGGATGATTAAATTGCGAAATTGACTGCGTAACTTTTTTCAATGTTTTATAATAATTTTCAAGAGCTTGTGATGATTTATATTCTGCTTGATTTCTACTTTGGAACCCATCTGTATTAAATGTATTAATATGACCAATTCCATTTGACCAAGTCATTTCAAATCCATATATAGCAACAAATTTATCTGTTGTATATTTATCAGCAGCTACTTTTCCTTGATTGAATTTTTCACTCTTTGAACCATTTGTTATATCACATACAGTATCATTATCAAACCAATTAGAATGGTCTGTTACCGCCTCAAAATCTAATCCAGGTACACTTGATGCATGTGTATAAGCATCATCTATAGTTCCTGCACCATCTGATAAATTTGTATGTGAATGAAGTTGTCCAAAATATGCTGTATAATTTTCATTTTCTTTTAAAGAATAATTAAAAGTTGATTCATTACTATCAATAAGTCCATCACAAACAGCTTTTGCAATAACTTTTTGTGGTAATGTGTTTATTAAAAAAGCTTCTTTATACTCTAGCCAAGTATTTCCTTCATCTAATGAATAAAAAATTTCTGCTCCTTTTGTAGAAGACTTTAATTCTACCTTAACACCTTCTTTAACACTTCCTCCATTAGGCGATGCTGTAACTGGTGCTACTTGTCCTTGAGTATAAGAATATGTCGTTTTCACACTTGTAGTTAATCCTTCCTTTTCTGCATAAGCAACTAATGTTGCAGGAAGTTCATTTAACTTTGGTTTATTATTCACATCATAAATTTTATAATCTGAATCATTAATAGAATACTTTATAACTGAATCTTTTGTATCACAATTTAATGAAATTTCCTGTCCTAAAGCTACAGCACTTCCACTTTCTAAGTCTGCATCAACCCCACCTACAGTAGTTGCATTTTTCACTGCAGAACCTGTAACAAAAATACCATTAATATTTGTAACACCAGTTTCTCCAACCATTCCACCTTTAACACTATTATTATTAAGCATTACAAACCTTAAAATTACATTATCAACATCTTCTGCTTCTTCAGGTAATGTAATTTGTTTCATATAGTTGTCCATTTTTTTATTTACTGTATATTCACTATCTTTTACGTCTTTCCATTCCTGTCCATCAACACTATATATAACTTTAAAATTTGCTGGTCCTGCGCTTGATGACTTAGTTTTTGCAGAAACCTTTATATCTTCATATCCCTTAGTACAAAAATTTATTTGCCAATACTTAGTTCCTGCGCCATCATTCCATCCACTTGATTTTACATTTGTAGTATCATTTTTAAGTAATTGTTTATTAAACGTTGTTAACAACGCTCCGTCTTTATAATTGCCCCCAGTAGCTGGTATTTCTTGAGTTTCACTTAACTCTTTTATATCCCATTCAACAATTGATTGAGATACTGCTGATTTAGTTTGTATTTTACCAATATTAAATACAAAACTAAACGTCATTACAAAAATCAAAAAGTTAGCAACTATCTTTCGTTTTTTAATATGCATTAACTATGTCCCCCTTATCAAAAAAGCAAGGAACTTGTATTAAGTTCCTTTTTTGTTATAATATTATTTTATTATCCATTATTTACTGAGTCAATATATTTATTGAAATTTGTCGTTTATTGTTCGTATAAATCTTTTTTAGATTTTTTTCATCAAAACTAGTCTTATCAAACCTTCATACTTCAATTTTTTCAACATAGTCTTATACTTTAAGTCTTCAAAAGTTCGTAAACTATATATATTATCAGGATGTACAGTTACTGCAATCACTTTGTTTTTTCTTGATTTGGCTATTTTTTCAATTTCAATACATATCTTTTTTTGAAGCTTATTTCCCCTATAATCTTCATGCACTAAAGTTGCTTCAATTTGCCCAACTTTTAATAGCTTCTTTCCTTCGATTCCTAAATCATATCCATAATTATGTTCTTCATATCCCCATTCAACATATGCACCTATAGCTATTAAAGTATTGTCATCTAATACACAGCCAACTATTTTCCCAATCTTAGTTAACTGCATATAGAATTCTTCTTTACTAGTTGGAGAATACCATTCTTTATTAACAAGACTTCTATTAATTTGCTCTTGAAGAATCATTATTTTTTCTATATAGCTTTCATCTAATATCTTTATTGTTCCATTTACTTTTGTTCCATCTATCTTTTTTAACTTAACTTTTATATTCATACATTCCTCCAATTAATTATTTAAATTAATATTATCACATATATCTATAATGAAATTTTATAATTTTCATAACAAAAAAGAACTCAAATATTATGAGCTCTTTTTCTTATAAAAATTTTCTTCAATTATACATTTACCTTACACTAATACTCTTAAATTCAAACTTATCTGCTCTATGACTACTCTTTGAATATTCAAATGGTTGTCCATTATCAAGAAAAGCTATTTGTTCAACTTGAAGTATTGGAATATCATCACTAATATTCAAAACTTTCTTTTCCAAATTATTTGCTACTAAAGCTCTTACTGTTCTATGTGCACTTTTTATTTTCAACTTTAATCTATTTTCAATATAATCATAAATAGATCCATTCAATATATCTCTCTTTATTCCAACTATAACATCTATAGGCATATAGGTATATTCTACAACACAAGGTTCATCATTTGCATATCTTACACGACATATGTAATATACAAAATCATCCTTCTCCATCTTTAACTTATTAGCAATTTCTTGTGAAGGATTTATAACTTTAAATTCAACTACTTTGGAAGATACTTTTTTTCCTTCATGACTTCCAGAAAATCCACTAAATTGTTTAGATGTACTTATATCTGTAATTTCATCATAATCTACATCTTTTACAAAAGTCCCTGCCCCTCTCCTCTTTACTACGCTTCCATTCATAACTAGCTTATCCATTGCCTTTTTTATTGTAATCCTACTAACATTATATTGTACACACATCTCTTTTTCCAAAGGAAGCTGATCATTAGGTAAATATTGACCATTATTTATCTTTTCTTGTATATCTAATGCAATCTGCTCATACTTTAACATCTTAACACTCCCTTCTGTTTCATTTTATTATATCATTTTCCTTAAATAATATAAAATTTAATATGATGGATTTATTGTCATTAAAATCATCTCAAACATATATTTATAATAATAGTAATAATAATATAGGAGTTTATTATGGAAAATATTCTTGATAAGATTTCTGAAATTGAAAACCTTATAGGTAATACTCCAATGGTTCAAATTTCGTTTATTTACAAAAATAAAGAATGTAAAATCTTTTCTAAACTTGAATCGTATAACTATACAGGAAGTATAAAAGATAGAATGGCTTTATATATTTTAAAAAGAGCATATATAGAAGATAGATTAAAAGAAAACTATACAATAGTTGAAGCAACAAGTGGAAATACAGGAATATCACTTTCTGCTATAGGTTCTTATTTAGGGAATAAAGTTAAAATATACATGCCTGAATGGATGAGCAATGAGCGAAAACAAATACTTAAGAGTTTTGGTGCTGAACTTAACTTAGTATCAAAATCAGAAGGTGGATTTCTACAATGTGTTGTTAAAACAATTGAAGATTCTTCTAAGAATAATAATGTATTTTTACCATCGCAATTTTCTAATGAAGATAATATTTCTTCACACTACTTATCAACAGCACCTGAAATTCTTGAAAAATTATTAAAACACAAGTATACTCCTAATTCTTTTGTATCTGGTGTTGGTACTGGTGGAACTCTTATGGGAATAGGAAAATTTCTAAAAGAATTTGACTCATCAATAAAAATTTTTGCTTTAGAACCTGAAAGTTCTCCTACTCTTTCAAATGAAACAGTAGTTAATAATCATAGAATTCAAGGTATTGTAGATGAATTTGTACCTCCACTTTTTAAGAAAAATCGAATTGATTCAATAATACAAGTAGATGATGGCGATGCAATTACAATGTCTCAAAAACTTGCTTCAGAATTGGGTTTAGGTGTAGGAATATCTTCTGGTGCAAATTTCCTTGGTTGTGTAAAAGCACTTGATATATTAGGATTAGATTCTGTAGTTTGTACAGTATTTCCTGATGATAATAAAAAATATTTGAGTACAGATTTATCCAAGCCTCAAACTATAAAAGATAATTTTTTGTCAAATAAGATATCACTTCTTGACATAAA
This sequence comes from Clostridium sp., assembly GCA_015058375.1. Taxonomy (GTDB): domain Bacteria; phylum Bacillota; class Clostridia; order Clostridiales; family Clostridiaceae; genus Clostridium. The sequence continues at coordinate 13,148 of SVCK01000056.1, read as the reverse complement.
GATATTATAAATAAGGGTTATCACACTATTTTTAGTGTGATAACCACTTTAAAAATTCCCAAATCCAAACCCAACATCTTTAGCTGTATGAGCATCTGATCCATATACTTTTTTTATGTCATACTGATCTAATAAACTATTTAAAATACCTGATGGATAAACCTCTTTACAATATTGTTTCCTCACTCCTGCAGTATTATAATCAACTTTATACTGTTTTTCTTTCAACTCATTTATTATTTGTAATAGCAACTCTTTATTATCATATTCATACGGATATAAATTACTAAAAATTCTTACTAAAGAAGGATGTCCTATTCTTTTTACTTTAAAACTTCCAAACTCTGATTTAATAGACTTTAATACTGTTTGATAATATAAATTATAAAGATTATCTAATGATCCAGTTATATCTATTAGCCTTTTATATTCCTCAGCACTATAATCAATTGCATAATACTTATCATTGACTTTTACAAAATGCACAGATAATATAGAATCTTCTAAATCATCCTTAAATTTTTCAACAATTTTAGTTGTCTCTTCTTCTAGCCCTTCTAAATAATCAATCTCCGCTCCTATTAATATTTTTATTTGTCCTTCATACTTTTTCTTAATCACTTTTACAGCTTTTATATATTCTTCGAATGCTTTTTCATTCGGAGCTGACTCTTCAATTACTTTTTTATCTATAAATCCCTTTGGTAATGGTAGATGTTCTGTAAAAGAAATTTCCCTAAGCCCCTCTTCCAAAGCTTTTTTAACATACATTTCAATGCTATCTTTTGTTCCATGCGGACAAAATGGAGAATGAACATGCCCATCTTTTTTAATATCTATCATAGTACCCCCTCCAGATTTTTTATAAACCTCTTTTTCTTAATAGTATTTATACATTTTCCTCATATACTTTTTTACTTAATAATCATGCCTTTAAAAGGTTTTAATGAAACTTCTACTATACCATTATTATTCTTAATAATTTGCCCTGTTAATTGATCTGCAACAACTTCTTTATCTTTACATTCAAATTGCAAATTGCTAGTATTTTCGGATAAATTTAATAATATATATATTTTTTCATCTTCAAATATTCTCATATATATATATTGTTCATTTCTTATTAATATTTGTTTATATTCTCCATATCTCAACGCTTTATATTTGCTTCTAATTTCTCCAAGTCTCTTTATATGTTCAAATATTTCTTTACCATTACTCCAATCATTATCAAGTTTTAGCTCTGGTCTCAAATCATCATCACTATTATTGCTTTTTATACCATGTATTCCCCATTCACTCCCATAATAAATTGATGGTATTCCTGGCATTGTAAATAATAATGTATATACATTTTCTAAATATTCTTTCTTTTTAAGTTTACTTGCTATTCTATCCACATCATGATTATCTACAAAATTATATAAGTTTAAATCTTTATAAATTGCATAATCGCCTTTTTGTCTATTAATAGAATACGCTATCTCAAAGTAATTTTTTTCATTATGTGATGAATATATGCCTTTATAACATTCATAATTAGTTGTAGTATCTAACATTTCATTATTAGCCCATAACTTATAATCACCATGAATTACTTCACCCATTAACCATAATTTCTTCTTACTATCACAGAATTGTCTTAAACTTTTAAAAAAATTTCTATCCATATAATCAGCAGCATCTAAACGAATGCCATCAATATCAAATTCATCAATCCAATAAGAAATACAATCAAATAGATAATTTTGAACTTCAGAATTCATTATGTTCAACTTCACTAATGAATAATGTCCGTTCCATCCTTCATAGCAAAATCCATCCCCCTTGTATATCTCCCCATTAAAATTAATATTTTGAAACCAATTAATATATTTTGACTTATCCTTATTTTTTATTAAATCTTTAAATGCCCAAAATTCTCTTCCAACATGATTAAATACACCATCTAAAACTACCTTTATACCATTTTCATGAAGCTTTTTGCACACTTTTTTAAAATCTTCATTAGTTCCTAACCTTTTATCTATTTTTTTATAATCTTTAGTATCATATCCATGTGTACTTGATTCAAAAATTGGTCCTAAATACAATGCATTTACATGCATACTTTTCATATGTGGTATCCACTCTATTATCTTGTTTATTCTGTTTACTACAGCATCTTCATCATTAACCTTAGGTGCACCGCAAAACCCAATTGGATAAATGTGATAAAATATGCTATCTCTAGCCCAATCAATCATATTTTCCATATCTCCTCTCAATAATTATAATAGACTCTTATAATCTATATTATAATAATAATTATTACCCAAAAAAATATATATAAAAAAAACCATTTTTAGAATCGTTTACAATTTTTAGAATTTGTTTTATAATAATTATTAATAAAATGTATTTTTGTAAAATTCAAAGAATATTTTTCTTTTATCTGTTTAAACTAATTTTGTTTAATTTATATAGAAAGGATGGATTTTTATGAATTATGACAATAATAAATTACAACCTTGGATTCAATTTACTCGTTTCTTTGAATCTATATCATGCATAACCAGACTTTCAGCACATAATTTCAAAAATGACGCTGACTTAAACAAAAAATTACGAGATTTTTATATATCAATAATCGATATAGACAATGCTTTCACACGCACATGTTATGAAATTCGTAATGGTAAAAATTTAAATATAGATTTGGATAACTTTAACATCCCAACACTAGATCCAAATACTTTAAATAATATTGAAGAACTTAAAAAATTATTTTCAGAAACAATAGTTGAAACAGAAGAACCTCTAACTTATATACTAAATGATGTTCCTGAAAATACTGATGATAAATTTAGTTATCTTAAAGAACCAATTAAAAATTTTCTTTCATCCGTTAAACAAGTGAATACTATCCTTTAATAAATAATATATTTTAGATACATAGTATCAAAGTGAGGTGATTTTTATGTATAATTCATTCGATAATAATCTTGCAGAATTAGCTTATTTAATCGAAAGAATATCTATTGTTACTAAAGAATTTTTAAATCACTTAAATAAGAAAGATGATACTTTTACTTTAATATCTAAGATATACAAAAGCACTCAGTCTATTAATTATGAGTTTATTAAATTATGCTATAATATTAGATCTGATGAAAACTTAAGCATAAACCTATCAGGAATAAATTCTATAACTATTCCAGTAAATAGGATTAAAAATATTAATGAATTTAAGAATTTCATAAATTGCAGTAATAACACTCTTAGAGAACCGGTGAAATTTATTTGCCAATCTGCAAACAATTACTCTCGTAAATTAAGTAACGAGTTTATTTACTATACTAATTTAATTGACGATTTAAACAAAAAAATTGCTGACGATATTTAATAATCGTCAGCATTTTTTATAAATATTTAAAACATTATTTTTAAAACATTATTTTTCTGATTCATATATAAAAAACTCAAATAAAATATTCATGCTCTCAAAAAATAATTTACTACCTATCACTAAGATTTATATATTCTTGTCTTTCTTGAACATTCATATAAGCTGGACGCATTATTTTATCGGCATTTATAAGTTCTTCAACTCTATGAGCACACCATCCTGAAATCCTTGCTATAGCAAATATAGGTGTATAAAGTTGTAAAGGAAGATCTAACATACTATAAACAAATCCACTATAAAAATCTATGTTTGCACTTACCCCTTTATATGTTTTCCTTTCTTCAGATATCACCTCTGGTGCAAGACGTTCAACCAATGAATACAAACCATATTCCTTTGTAAGTCCTTTTTCTTCAGACAAACTCTTTACATACTTTTTAAATATATTTGCTCTTGGATCCGATATTGAATATACAGCATGCCCCATACCATAAATCAATCCAGATTTATCAAATACTTCTTTGTGTAAAATTGCTCTTAAGTATTCCTTAACCTCATCTTCATCTTCCCAATCTTTAATATTTATTTTCATATCCTCAAACATTTGCATTACTTTTTTATTAGCACCACCATGTTTTGGTCCCTTTAATGAACCTAAAGCAGCAGCTATTACAGAATAGGTATCTGTCCCAGAAGATGAAACAACATGTGTTGTAAATGTTGAATTATTTCCTCCACCGTGCTCTGCATGAAGAACTAACGCTAAATCTAAAATTCTTGCTTCAAGTTCTGTATATTTACTATCAGGTCTAAGCATATATAATATATTTTCAGCAGTAGAAAGATGTGGCTGTGGTGTATGAATTATAAGGCTGTTTTCATTGTAATAGTGGTCATACGCTTGATATCCATAAACTGATAATAATGGGAATAATGCTATCAACTGAAGACTTTGTCTAATAACATTTTCTATGCTTGTATCATCTGCATGATCATCATATGAATATAAAGTAAGCACACTTCTGGCAAGTGTATTCATCATGTCAAAGCTTGGTGCTTTCATAATTATATCTCTTACAAACGATGTAGGTAAACTTCTATATGTTGATAATATCTTGTTAAAACTCTCAAGTTCATCTTCGTTAGGTAATTCCCCCAATAGCAACAAATATGTTATTTCTTCAAATCCGAATCTCTTTTCCTTTACAAACCCATTTACTAAATCTTCTATGGCAATCCCTCTATAATATAATTTTCCATCACATGGAACCATTTTATCTCCTATAGCTTCTTTTGACTGTATCTCAGATATTTCTGTCAAACCAGTTAAAACACCTTTGCCATTTATATCTCTAAGTCCTCGATTAACTTCATACTTCTTGTATAAATAAGGTTCTATTGAACTATTTCTTTCACAAATTTTCTTCAAGTTAATTATTTCTTTCGTAATTTCCGAAAAACTATTTTGCATAAATCCCCTTCCTTTCCAGTTTTTATTTTTTTAGTTATATAATCATTATTTTAACATTTAAATAGCAAAAAGACTACTTTTTTTGCATTTCTTTATTAAACTTATTATTTTTTTATCATCTTGTTATATTGTTTTTATCATTTTTTTCTATGTATATTATTATTATTTCACACATTAAATATATTACTTTTTTTACTTTTTAAACCAATTTATTTTTTATTGTAATCGTTTATTGAAAAACAACTAAAAAACAAGGTCAAAAACATTAATATAGTTAATATAATTATAAAAATATACACAATTTTCACTTCATAATACCCAATCAATATAAAATTTATCATTTTTCAACATTACATAATATTTTATATTTGACTTAATTTGTATATGATTTTACAATATATTTGTGAATACTTTTGAAAGGAGATTTTTACAGTGAATAAAAAAATTTTAATAGGCATTATCGCTGTTTTAGTTGTGGCTGGAGCAAGTATATATGCTGTTAACTCAAATACAAAAAATAATAATACTTCATGTGAAACTTCATGTGAAACTAGCAACGATAATTCTTCTGATTCTAATTCATCAAATGCTGATGCAACTACTAATTCCGACTCTAATTCAAACGTAACTGCAACTACTAATGATGATACTGCAAAAACTATGGAAGAATTAGATGCAGCTGCAAATGCTGAAATTGCCTCAGATAAAGATAAAGCAGTAAAAAAATTACTTGATTATTATTTAGGCATAGATAATACCTTTACACCAAATGTCATAAAGGTAAATTTAATCACAAATAGTGATAATACTATTACTATTAACAAAACTGATGAAGATAGTAATGTATTTTATGCAGGTACATCAGAGTTTTCTAACAGCTTATCTGATGGTCTTATTATTACTATAGAAGGATATAATGAAGCAGATAAAGTTTATAGCTACTCAATAAAGAACTTATCAGATATAAAGTCAGGTAATACATCTAATGTTCAAGACAGTGGATCTATTCCTGAAAATGGTGCTGTTACTTCAAATTCAAAAAATAAATAAAGAGATTTCTCTTTATTTATTTTTTATGGAACATTATAAATAACTATACTTTTAGCATTTTTTCTACTACCGTCACTCAATTCATCTGATATTGATACAATACCATTAAACTCATAATCATTTTCATATTTTTTTAAAAATATCTTTCCATTTACCTCCACTCTAACTGAACAATCATCTCTTATTAAAAAATCTTTGATTTCTAAATTGCGTATAAAACTTTCATCAGACTTTATATAGCTTTCTTTATACTCACCAGAATTTTCAAGCTTAAATATTCCTCCACTTTCAATTTCATCATTTACCACTTTTTTTATAGCATTTAAATTATCATCTTTTTCTCTATAAATCTTACTTTTATCATTAATTTTAATATCTTCAACTGTAGCCACCTCTTTCTTGCAAGACATCAACCCTTCTAAACTACAATTTTGATAATAAAATCCATTAGATAATACTATATCTATATAAATCTTTTTCCTATTAGATGTTGACTTCTCATCCAATTTAAGATTAGTTATTTTATTTATTAACGATGGATATAAATCTATACTCTTATCTATCTTAATTCCTTCTTTCTTAAAAGACTCAGTTAAATATTCACTTAATTCACTTTCATTATTAATGTCAAATCTATTACCATCGTTACCTTTTTCAGTTTTATTCAAATATCCAACTATTATCTTTGCGCCTATTACACCTCCTATTAATAAGAAAATCAAAAAATAGATTCCTCTAATATTGAATATATCCTTAACCCTTTTCACCATCTTAAACTCCTTATAAAAAAACTTAGATATATTCATTTTAATATTTTTTGTTATCTTTTTCCATATATTGTTAATTGTTTTTTGCACTTCTCACTAGCAAATGTAAGTATAAAAATATGACTGTCCAATTTTATGTTATAATGATTCAATAAAATCAAAAATATTATACAAAGGACTTGAAAAAATGTTTAAACTAACGTATTACTTAAAAGACTTTAAAAAGGAGGTAATTCTAGGCCCTATTTTTAAACTATTAGAAGCAATTTTTGAACTAATAGTTCCTTTAGTTATGGTAAAAATTATTGACATAGGAGTTAACACTTCTAATCCATCTTATATTATCAAGATGGGAGGATTGCTTATTTTTCTTGGCATTACTGGTTTAATATCAGCTTTAACATGCCAATATTTCGCTTCTAAAGCTTCTCAAGGTGTTGGTACAAAAATCAGAAATGATTTATTCAAACATATTAATTCGCTATCTCATGCTGAAATTGATGAAATTGGAACTCCAACATTAATAACTCGTATAACAAACGATGTTAATATAATTCAAAATGCTGTTGCTATGCTTATCAGACTTGCTGTACGAGCTCCATTTCTAATTATAGGTTCAACTATTATGGCTATGACTATTGATTTACATATATCAATTATATTTCTAATAACTATACCTATTATAGCTATTGTCATCTATCTTGTTATGACAAAGTCAATACCATTTTATACTACAATTCAAAAAAAGCTTGATAATATTTCTTTAATAACAAGCGAAAATCTTGAAGGTGCTAGAGTTATAAGAGCATTTTCTAATGAAGAAAATGAAAAAAATAGATTTTTAAATGCTAATATAGATTTATCTAATTTATCCATTAATGTTGGTAAAATATCGGCATTATTGAATCCAGCCACATCTATAATTGCTAATTTCGCTATTATAGCAATACTTTGGTTTGGTGGAATCAGAATAGATTGCGGCACTTTAACACAAGGAAAAATAATAGCTCTAGTAAATTATATGACTTCTATTTTATTAACTTTAATAGTACTTGCAAACTTAATAGTGCTATTTACAAAGGCTTTTACGTCTATAAAAAGAGTTAAGGAAATATTTGAAATACAATCTTCTATTACTGAAAATAGTATAAATACTAATAATATAACATCCAACTCACCTAAAATAGAATTTAAAGATGTATCTTTTAATTATAAAAATAGCAACGAAAATTCTCTATCAAATTTAAATGTTTGTATTTCTGCTGGTGAAACAGTTGGAATCATTGGGGGAACTGGTTCTGGTAAATCTTCATTTATTAATTTAATTCCTCGTTTCTATGATACTAATAAAGGTAGCGTATTAGTAGATGGTATTAACGTTAAAGATTATTCACTAAATAATTTGCGAAGTAAGATAAGTATAGTTCCTCAAAAAACAGTTCTATTTTCTGGAACTATCAAGGAAAATCTTTTATTGGGAAATGAAAATGCTTCTTTAAAAGATATAGATGAAGCATTAGATATTGCTCAAGCTTCTGAATTTGTAAACAAGCTTCCTAATAAATATGATACATTGTTACTTGAAGGTGGAAAAAATCTCTCTGGCGGTCAAAAACAAAGATTAACTATTGCTAGAGCTCTTGTATGTAATCCTGAAATCTTAATACTTGATGATAGCTGTAGTGCTCTTGATTTTGCAACTGATGCAGCTCTACGTAAAGCATTAAAAGAAAGGACACAAGAAATGACCGTATTGATGGTTTCTCAGCGTGCTTCAACAATTAAAGATGCTGATAAAATTATAGTGCTTGATAAAGGTGAGATTAAAGGAATTGGAACCCACAATTATTTAATAAACAATTGTGATATATATAAAGAAATATGCCTTTCTCAACTTATTGAAAAGGAGGTATCTCGCTAATGAAGAAATCTGTTTTAAAAAGATTAATAATATACATAAAACCTTATAAATTCTACTTATTTTTAGCATTTTTCAGTGCCATTTTAAGTGTATGTAGTAGTCTTCTAAACCCTATATTAATAGGTAAAGCTATTGACTTCATGATTTCAAAAAATAATGTTAACTACTCTAGTTTATTACAAGTTTCATTAATTCTTTTATCAAGTATAATAATTGGTTCTATTCTCCAACTAATAATGACTAGATGCACCAATAAAATTACATATAATGCTGTGAAAGATATTAGAGTTGAAGCATTTAACAAGCTTAATACTGTTCCTTTAAAATATATTGATAGCAATTCACATGGTGATATAATAAGCAAAATTATTAATGATATCGAACAAATTTCTGATGGGCTTTTACAAGGTTTTTCTCAACTATTTACTGGAATAATAACTATAATTGGTACAATAGGTTTCATGCTTTCTATCAATGTATTTATCACCTTTGTTGTTATTTTAGTTACTCCACTTTCATTATTAGTTGCATCTTATATTTCTAAACATTCTCATGATATGTTTAAAAAACAATCAAAAATTCAAGGAGAACTTACCGGATATATAGACGAGATGATTAGTAACCAGAAAATTGTTAAGTCTTTTCTCTATGAAAGCAAAGCTCAAAAACATTTTGAAGAAATTAATAATAGACTATATAACTTTGGATTTAAAGCTCAATTTTATTCTGCCTTAACAAATCCATGCACTAGATTTGTTAATGGTATTGTCTATGCTGCTGTTGGAATCGTTGGTGCTCTTTATTCCTTAAAAGGGCTACTTAGTATTGGTCAAATTTCATCATTTTTATCTTATGCTAATCAATACACAAAACCTTTTAATGAAATATCAGGAGTATTTACTCAATTCCAAGCTGCTTTAGCTTCAGCTTCGAGAATATTTGAAATGCTTGATGCCGAAGATGAAAAATTTGATAATAAAAATGCTATTACATTAAATTCTTGTAACGGAAAAATCAATATTAAAAATATATCTTTTTCTTATGATAAATCTAAAAAATTAATTGAAAACTTTAATCTTTCAGCTAATCCTGGTGACAATATTGCTATTGTTGGTCCAACAGGTTGTGGCAAAACCACTCTAATAAACCTGCTTATGAAATTTTATGATGCTAATTCAGGAAAAATTGAAATAGATGATATTGATATAGACAACCTTAAAAAGAATAGTATTCGTGGTCTTTATGGAATGGTACTTCAAGATACATGGTTATATTCAGGAACTATAAAAGATAATATTGCCTATGGCAATAACAATGCATCTTATAAAGAAATTGTAAAAGCTGCTAAAGCCGCTCATGCTCATGAATTTATAAAAAAACTTCCTAACGGATATGACACATACATTTCAAATGATGGAAGTAATCTTTCTCAAGGTCAAAAGCAACTTTTATGTATAGCTAGAGTAATGCTTACAAATCCTTCAATGCTCATTCTTGATGAAGCTACTAGTAGTATAGATACTCGTACAGAACTTTATATACAAAAAGCATTCAACGAAATGATGAAAGGACGTACAAGCTTTATAGTTGCTCATAGACTATCAACTATACGTGAAGCAGACATAATACTTGTTATGAAAGATGGTTCTATAATTGAAAAAGGAAAACACGAAGAACTTCTTAAGAAAAAAGGTTTTTATTATAATTTATATAATAGCCAATTTGCTAAATAATTGACTGTGTAAAGTTCTTTCTGTAAATAGCTTTCTCTTTCTATGATAATTAATTAAATAGAATATTACTTATTTAGTTTATATAAAACTATTTACAAATTTAAGAAGGACCGCATCAAATTTCTTATGCAGTCCTTCTTTTTCAAAATATTAATTTTACTCTATTTTTCTTAAAATACTCTATCCATTCTTCATTTGGCTCTTCATCTGTAATAAGTATATCAATATCTTTAAAATCAAACATTTTAATAAAAGACGATTTATTAAATTTTGTATGATCCAATAGTAGAACAGTTTTATCAGCCTGTTTCCTCATTGCTTTTTTAATTTCAGCTTCAGATTCATTCGAATCCATAATACCTTTTTTCATGTCTATTGCTTTACAACTTAAAAATGCAATATCGACATTATAATTTAATATTGTACTTTTAGCTATAGAACCTTGTAAAGATTTTAAATTATGCTTTAAAACACCACCTGTTGCTAAAACATTTACATAGGAATCACTTAATTCCAAAATTCCCTCAACCGAATTAGTTATAACTGTTATATCTGACCTATCCTTTATCAAATTTAAAATTTCCATAGCTGTTGTACTAGAATCTACTGCTAAAGTTACTCCAGATGTAATATACTCTGCCGCCTTTACTGCTATCGCCTTTTTCAACTCTTCATTTTCGCTTGCTCTCTTTAAAAATTTTTTTTCTTCATTCTTTTTATCTATATTTAGTATAGCTCCTCCATAAGTTCTTGTGACTAAGCCTTCTTTTTCAAGTTTTTCCAAATCTCTTCTTATAGTTTCTTCTGTAACGTTAAATTTTTCACTTAGTTTTGATACATATAACTTTTTATCTTGTTTAACAATCTCTTTGATAATTTCCAATCTCTCTCTTGGTAACAATTAAATCCCTCCTATTACCTTTTTATTATCCATTTTACATTTTTAGTTTCACATCATATGTATTTATAGTTAAATTATACCTTATTTTTTTAGAAAAAAACATATTTTTTAGGAAATTTTCGTCACTTATTACAAAAAGTTTTAAAAACAAGTAAGTACTTTTTATTCATCGCAGCTATTTTCATGCATTTTTATAGGTACAATATAAAAAATCAGTTAATTTTATATATTATGTTAAAAAACTATAATAAATAGAAATGGACAGTAAGTAAATTATACAAATCTACCTACTGCCACTAAAACATTTTTCATATTAAATTTTAAATTTATTTACTAATTGTAATAAATGTTCCATTACTTCTCTTTGCCTACTTGAAGCTTTGTTAATTTCCATTAATGCAGTACTACTCATTTCTATTTCATTTTGTATTTTACCAGAATCAGCTGTTACACTTGTTACTTTAGCCGCATTAGATTTTAATGCACTTGTAACATTACTAATAGTAGCTTCAACTTCTTCTGACATCGCCACTAACTCTTCTGACATTACACTTACAAAATCTCCATCCTTACTATACTGTGACCCCATTTCAGCATAATCCTTTAATTCTTCTCCTATATCATTTTGCATAAATTTTATTATATCAGAACTATTAGTAGAAATATTAGCAAAAGCATTTTCAATTTTATCTATAGTATCTTGTATTGTCTTTACAGCTCCTGCTGACTCTTCTGCCAAATTCCTTATCTCGTCTGCAACTACTGCAAATCCTTTTCCTGATTCTCCTGCTCTTGCTGCTTCAATTGATGCATTTAATGATAAAAGATTAGTTTGTTCTGCTATTGCTGATATAGCATCTGCCATTACTCTAACTTCAGACACTATCTTTCCTTCTTTTATAGCATTTAATATTTTAGTTTCTTTTTCTTTACTCATTCTCTGTGTATTATCAATAGCTGTTTTGCTATTGTTGTTTATTTCTTCCGCTCTTTCCTTAATAGCTATTGCATTATTACTTCCTTCTGCAGCTCTTTCAGATAAATTTTTCATGCTAGAATCCACTTCTTCTATAGATGCATATATTTCTTCTACAGTAGCTTGCGTTTCATTCATAGTATCGCTTATAACTTTAGAAGAATCATTTACTAAGCTGAATTTTGATGATACTTCATTAACATTAGCCTCTAATTCTTGGCTTAAAGCTGTAACATTTGCCGCTTCATCCGTTATTGCATTAATCAATTCTCTCATACTCATTTGAGCTGTATTCAAAGCTGAAAGTATAACAGTAATTTCATCCTCACGTCTACCAATATTATCTGTAATATCTTGAGAAAAATCATAATTAGAAATCCTTGTAGCCAATCCCTCTATATATTTTAATCTTTTCACTATTAAACGATTCATATATATAGTATCTAATATTACACAAATAATTGATGCTATCATTAAAAAGAATATTAAACTATTATTGCTTTCTATTTGATCTAAGGTAATCTCTCCAATTTTAATTCTACGCATTCTATTAATAGAAAAATTACCTAGCATTAATAATAATAAGCACATTATTACATATGAAGATACTAAAGCAAACTTAATTGTCGAAAATCTTTTTTTTAACTCTTTCATAATATTCTCACCTCTTTTACATTTTTCCCTTAAATTATAACATTTTATACCTTTAAATACAATTATTTCATTAATATTATTTAAATAGACATAAAATTTTTGTTCAAACATATTCGTACAAGCATATACTTACTTTTTATGGCATATTTAAGGTTCTTCCGTATTTATCCGTTTAAGCGCAGCATTAATTTTGCTGCAAGTAGTTTTTTGCTGCACCTTCCATACATAGTCCTTTTTATCATTTTTAATTTGCTATTAGTCCCTTCTACAAATCCGTTACTTAGATT
>SVCK01000055.1 GCA_015058375.1 Clostridium sp. | reverse complement strand
TAAATGCTGAAACTACAGGTCTTATTTTTAAACTTTCAACAAAAGGTTTTATGTATCTATAACTCACTCTAAAATCATGTCCCCATTCAGAAACACAGTGAGCTTCATCAACAGCGATTTGTGAAATATTAAGTCCTTTAACCATTTCTACAAACATTTTAGATTCAAGCCTTTCAGGAGCTATATATATAATTTTATATAATCCTAAAAATGCATCTTTTAATATTTCTTTTATCTTCTCCATACTTTGAGTACTATTGATAAATGCAGCACTTATACCATTATCAAGAAGAGCATCAACCTGATCTTTCATTAGAGATATTAATGGTGATATAACTATTGTAATTCCGTCCATAAGAATAGCAGGTATCTGATAACACACAGATTTTCCTGCTCCTGTAGGCATTATGCAGAATACATCACGTCCAGATAAAATATTCATTATTATGTTAAGCTGTCCTGTTCTAAAACTGTCATATCCAAAAAACTTCTTTAATGCATATCTCGCCTTTTCAGTATTATTCATGCAAACACCTCCTTTAGTAATAACTATTATCTATTTTACAATATTTTAAACAATAATTCTCTATCATAAAATAAATTGTTATAGTTAACTATGAAATAATTTATAGAAATGATTAGTAGGCCCACATCCTTTACCTAATTCAATATTATTTTTAATTGCAACAGTTATATATCTTTTAGCTTCTTCAACTGCTTCTTTCATAGTCATTCCTTTAGCTAAATTAGCTGCAATAGCAGAAGATAAAGTGCAACCTGTACCATGCTTATTTTTAGTTTTTATTATTTCTCCACCTATTAAAGTAAAGTTTTCTCCATCATACAAAACATCTGTTGCTTCACTATCAAGATGTCCACCTTTAACTAAAACATACTTAGAACCAAATTGCTTTAACTTAACACAAGCCTTTTTCATATCCTCAACAGTATGTATTGTACTCTCTGTAAGAACTTCAGCTTCATATAAATTAGGTGTAATTAATGATGCTAGTGGAAATAATTCATTTATTAAGGTTTTCTTAGCATCTGCAGATAAAAGATTACAACCACTTGTTGAAACCATAACTGGATCTAAAATGATTGGTGGTAATTTCTTTACCTTTCTTAAAGACTTTGAAATCGCCTTTATAGCTTCAACATTTGATACCATTCCTATTTTTATAGCATCTATATGTAATATATCATCAAAAAGCACATCAATCTGTGATTCAATCATTTCTGGTGATATATCCTGTATTCCAAAGACCCCTTGAGTATTTTGTGCTGTTACTGCTGTAATCACACTCATAGCATAAACTCCATTTGCACTCATAGATTTAATATCCGCCTGAATTCCTGCTCCACCACAAGAATCAGAACCAGCTATAGTTAATGCTGTTTTCATTAATAAATCTCCCCCTATACATTAAAAAAAGCAGCCTTTTTAGGGCTGCTTAAATTCTAAATTAATTTTTACTTCCCTACGGTGGTACTAACCACATCAGGTAAAAGAATTTTAAAGATTTATTTCTTTAATCTCAGCCAGATATCACTGGCACTCCTAGTAATTTTATTTATTTATAACCTATTTTAACATATTGTGTTATTCACCGTAAACCTTCTTTTTAAGTTCTAATCCTGCTTTTGTTATAGCAACTCCTCCTAAAGCTGTTTCTCTTAAAGAAGGTGGAAGAGACTTTCCTACCTTATACATAGCACATAATGCATCATCAAAAGGTATCTTTGATTCTACTCCAGCCATAACCAAATCAGCTGTACATAAAGCATTTACAACTCCTGAAGCATTCCTCTTTGCACATGGTATTTCAACAAGACCTGCTACTGGATCACATACAAGACCTAAAACATTCTTAAATACTATAGCTGCCGCATCAAGACTCATTTTAGGAGTTCCCCCCATCATTTCTACAACTGCTGCTGCTCCCATTGCTGATGCAGATCCACATTCAGCTTGACATCCACCTTCTGCTCCAGCCATTGTTGCATTCATACCTATGATAATTCCAACTGCTGATGAAGCAAACAAACCTTGAATTAATTCATCTTCTGTTTTATTAAGCTTCTCTCCTGCTGTTAGTATTACTGCTGGCAAAATCCCACAAGATCCCGCAGTAGGACATGCTACTATTTTACCCATAGCCGCATTTACTTCAGATGAAGAAAGTGCCATTGCCATTGCTAAAATCATAGTATTACCTGTAAGACTTTCACCTTTTTCATAATACTTCCTAAGTTTATATGCATCTCCACCAATAAGACCACTTACAGAATAAACTTTTTTCTCCATCCCTTCATTTGCAGATGCCTGCATGACTCTTAAATTTTTTCTCATTTTTTCAAAAAGATCTTCTCTAGACATATCTCTATTTTCCATTTCATATCTTATAGCATACTCACTTAAAGAAATCTGTTCTTCTTCACATATTTTTAAAAGTTCTTCACCACTTCTAGCAATCCTCATCTTATTCATCCTCCTTAACAGGATTTATGTTAATAACCTTACTTATGTATTCAACACTTTCTATTTCATCGATTACATTTTCATCAATTCTAGCATCTACTTCAAAAATCATAGTAGCTTCTCTACCTTTCTGACTTCTAAATACCTTCATAAATGCAATATTAATTCCTTCATAATATAAAATAGATGTAACTTTAGAAACAATCCCAGGTACATCCATATGTGAAATAATTAATGTTGGATAATCACCAGAAAACTCTACTTTATTCCCATTAACTTCTGTAATTACTATACTTCCTCCACCAATTGAAGACCCTATTACTTCACTCTTTCTTCCATCTTTTGTATATATTATAAATTTAACTGTATTAGGATGAGCCTCACCTAAATCCTCTTCTCTAAAACTCACTTCTAATCCTTTATTCTTAGCAATTTCCAATGAATCCCTAAGTCTAATATCACTTGGTTCCATTCCTAAAATCCCTGCAACTAACGCCCTGTCTGTACCATGCCCTTTATAAGTTTTTGCAAAAGAACCATGAAGCAAAAATTCTACTTTTTCAATTTTTCCATTAGCAATAGATTTAGCTACTTTTCCAAGTCTCGCTGCACCTGCTGTATGAGAACTTGATGGCCCAACCATAATAGGTCCTAATATATCAAAAACCCCTGGATTTGTCATAATTCCATCTCCTTTATCTTATGCTATTATCCTATTTATAGTTTAGTTAATATAAACTTCATTATCAAGATTCATTAATATTATTATTATAAAAATAAAAAATAATAGACAATTACTTATTTTTTTCAATAATCATCTATTATTCTTATTTATTCTTATATTATAATTTTCTGAAATAGTTAAATTAATATTGATAAAAACAGCTTCCACCAATAAATTCTCTTAGAAGTGAATTTTCAGGAACATCCTTAAATTCTATAGTTTTAAAGAAACTCAAGAAAGATTTTAATCTTTCAGCTTCATTATAAACAGGACTTCCTGGCTTAATTTTATCTAATTCCTTTAATCCATAATCCTTAAGTACACTTAATTCATAAGCCAAAGTAGAGTTAAACATTGCATCTGCTTCTTCTTGATAAATAAAAATATTTTTTCTTTCTCCAGCTCTTATTGAATTCCACATCTTTAAGGTTTCCTCAGCTCCATACCCTCTTGATAAGAAATCTCTTACTATTCTTCTTATCTTTCTTACATCTGTTGTTGCTATTCTATTATGATTATCAATACTTAATTGAGTTAACGCTGATATATATATTTTAAATTTATTTTCATCCGGAATTTCTGATGTTAAAATCGGATTTAATCCATGAATTCCTTCAACAACAACTATACCATTATTAGGCAATTTAACCTTATTTCCAAGCCATTCTCTTTCGCCTTTTCTAAAATTATAAGTTGGAATTTCTACTTCTTCTCCTGCCATAAGTTTAGTTAAATGTTCATTAAATAGCTTAATATCTATAGCATTTATACTTTCAAAATCAAGTTCTCCATTTTCATCAATTGGCGTACTATCTCTATTAAGGAAATAATCATCAAGAGAAATAGGAATAGGATTCAATCCATTTACTCTAAGTTGAATACTTAATCTCTTTGAAAATGTAGTTTTTCCTGATGAAGAAGGTCCTGCTATTAAAGCAATCTTTACATCACCTTTATCTAGAATCTGATCAGCAATTTGAGCTATTTTTTTCTCATGAAGAGCTTCTGACACCAATATCAAATCTTGTAATTCACTACTATTAGATGTTACTTTTTCATTTAAAGTTCCAACATCACTTACTCCTATAATTCTAAGCCACTGTTTTGTTTCATAAAAAATATTTGCAAGTTTCCTCTGTTCTTTAAATTCAGGTAATATATTAACATCCCCTACCATAGGATTTCTAAGTACAAATCCATGAGCATATGGAATTAAATCAAAACTCTTTATAATTCCTGTTGAATATGCCATCTTTCCATAAAAATAATCATATCTTCCATCAAGTTCATATAATTTTACTCTTTTAAAGTCCATTTGTTTTAAAAGAGTAACCTTATCCTTCATCCTATAGCCTTCAAAAATCTCAATTGCTTTATCTTTATCAACAGCTATTTTATTAATTCTTATATCTGAATTAATAATTTCTATCATTCTATTCTTTATTAATTTTATTTCACTATCTGTCAAAGGAGTCTCTTTCTTTATTTCACCAAATATTCCTTTTGATATAGAATGTTCTAATGTTATCTGTGCCTTTGGAAAAAAATCTAATACAGTTTTTATGAAAATAAATTGAAGAGTTCTTGAATATACCTTCCAACCTTCTTCTTCACTTGTATTTATAACTTGCATTGTTCCTGATGATGGAACCTGTTCCCCCAATTCATAACACTTGCCATTAAATTCACATAATACTATATTTTCATCATCAAAATATTT
>SVCK01000054.1 GCA_015058375.1 Clostridium sp. | reverse complement strand
CATCCATCTTATCATTATAGAAAGCTTCTCCATTGTATGAATCAAATCCAACACCTAAAATATTATAAACTCTTTCAAATTCTTTTAAACTTAGATCTCTAAATCTCTTCCATAGAGCCTGACATTCTGCATCTCCATCTTCAAGTTTCTTGAAATAAGCTCTTCCTTCATCCTCTAGACTTGGATCTTTTTCTGCTTCTTCATGGAATTTAACATATATTCTTAGTAATTCCTTTATTGGATCTGCTTCTAAAGCTTCTTCATCTATCCATCTATGATAAGCTGATATAAGTTTACCAAACTGAGTTCCCCAGTCTCCTAAATGGTTAATACCTACTGCCTTATATCCTTCCTTTTTAAACATCTTATACAATGCATTACCAATTGCTGTTGAGAAAAGATGCCCAACATGGAATGGTTTAGCTATGTTAGGTGAAGAATACTCAACACAAACAGTCTTACCTTCTCCTACATTAGAAGCACCATAGTTATCCCCTTCAGTTAATACCTTTTCTATAGTATTCTTATTAAAGTTTCCTTTATCAACAAAGAAATTTACATAAGGTCCTAAATTTTCTATTCTTTCAAATCCATCCTTATCAAATTTTCCCTTTAATTCTTCAGCTATAATATTAGGTGCTTTTCTCATAGATTTTGCTAATTGAAAACATGGAAATGCATAGTCTCCCATCTCAGGTTTTGGTGGAATTTCAATTAATTGTTCTATTTTTTCTAAATCTAATTCTACTTGATTTTTTATAATCTCAGCTATCTTCTTCTTGTAATCCATAAAGATCCTCCTTACATATTTTAGACAATATAAAAACCGTCTCTTAAAATCAAGAGACGGAGTATAATCCGCGGTACCACTCTAATTGCAGTATAAATGCCACTTAATATTTTAACGCAGTTTTCCTGCGACTACATTTTCAGTAGTTTCTCCAAGGCTCTTTTCAAATAACCCTATTCACAAGGCTTACACCATCCCTTGCTCGCTTAGAAATCAGATAATTCTACTTTCCTCTTCTTCAAATTTATATATTAAATTCTTCAATATATTATACATATAAAGAAGTTTTTATGTCAATAAAAAATTATAACATAATATTTATACTTCTCTTAATATATCTACATTATGCATTTTTTAATGTAGCAATTAAAAACATAGTTTTCATTCCTAAGTTAGTAAACTTAGTTTCATATTCAGTCATAAGATTTTCTTTAAAATCTGAATTATGCAAATCATAAGTTACAAAGTCTAATTCAAATCCACATTCTTTAAAATATTCTTGTGAATCGTTAAAAAGATCTGTGTCATCAGTTTTAAACCATATTTGTGACCCTGCCTTTAAAAATTTCTTATATTCAGTTAAAAATCTTGTATGAGTTAATCTTCTTTTATTATGTCTATCCTTTGGCCATGGATTGCAAAAATTAATATAAATTTTATCTATTTCGTCTTTTTCAAATAGCTCACTTATAAAATTAATATTTAGTGCTACTATTCTTGCATTTTCTATTTTTTCATGACTTTCATCTTTTACTTTTCTCAAAGCATAAACAAGCACTTCATCCTTTAAATCTACTGCAATATGATTAATCTCTGGATGCTTCAAACAATTTTGAGTTAAAAATCCACCTCTTCCACATCCAAGTTCTAAATGGATAGGCTTGTCATTACCAAATTCTTCTTTCCACTTTCCTTTTAATGCTCTTGGTTCATTAACAAAAATATCGCTTGCCTCAAGTTCAGGTCTAGCCCACCATTTTTTTCTTAATCTCATTTGTACTCCTCCTAAAATCTATATTCCTACTATTGCTATAGCTATGTTCCAAATAATATTAATTATAAACTGTACTGGCATTTGAATAATTCTACCTCCAGCTAATAATATTACTACCATTATAATATATTGATACCTATTTAATGTTTCGCTAATTCTATAGAAAAAATCTGGTTTTAAATCTCTTAATACAGCAAAACCATCAAGTCCTGGTAGAGGTAATAAATTAAAAACAAATAAACTTATATTCAAAGTAAATATTGCTCTCACTATATCTATAATCACAGAATATACAGTTACTGATTTTAAGCCTGTACGATATTGAACCTTAATTAATAATAAAAATAGAAAACATCCTACAATGCCTACTATCAAATTAGCAAGAGGTCCTGCAATACTTACCTTTAAGTCATCCTTATAATAATTTTTATATACATTAGGATTAGTTTGAACAGGTTTTGCCCATCCAAAACCGCATAATATTATCATTAAAGCCCCTAATGGATCTATATGACTTGCTGGATTTAAAGTCAATCTTCCTTGAAATCTTGGCGTTTTATCTCCCAACATATCAGCAACTTTTGCATGTGCATACTCATGAAAAGAAAATGCTATTAATATAGCTGGTATTAAAATTATTTTATCGTATATAAAACTACTTCCCATAATTCTCTCCTTATCTTATTATTTATGAAAAACATTATACCATATCTTTTGTTAATGTAAAAACTCCCATAGAAAATTTCTACGGGAATCTTCAATTTAAATGTTAATCTGTTTCACTAAGGCTTTTTATATAAGTCTGCTCATTATCTGAGCTACATATAACTTTATTATTTACTGAAATAAACATTCCATTATAAGTAACCTTAGCACCAGTTGTCATATTGACAACTACTCCTTGAAGATTGTCATTAACAAGAAGTTCACCTTTTTCATTAACATATAAATCTTTTACATCTTTTGGCTTATCAATATTTATAGTTTTCCAAGAAGAAATATCACTATCAAGAGTACCATAAATCACTTTACTTATCTTTTTATTTGTAATTTCTCCCATATAAACAACATCATTATTATCTACTGATAAAAGTTTTAAATTAGAATATGTACCTGTCTTTATTGAATAATTTTTTTCATTCTTATAGTAATAAAATAATTTACTTACTGAATCTTGGTATAAAAGCACATCTTTATGAGGAAAAATTTTCATACTTCCTAATGAAGCTATCTTCACTCCAAGTTTTTTCATCTTTTCATTAATATCTATTCTGTAAATACTTGAATTATTACCATTCTTACTTACAGAAATATAAGATACTCCAGAAAGTGTAGTAGTAACAATTCCATCCACTTTCATTCCATCTTGATATCTACATATTTCCTTTAATTGATATTTTGTATTACTCTTTGCATCGTAATTGATTATATTTATTACACTTTTTCCACTACTAATAATCTTTTCAGCTATTGTTATTCTATTTCTATCAGGTAACCATTCTGCATATAATACTTTATCACCATCAGATGTGACAACCTCGTTTGACTCCCCTGTTTTAGTATCCGCCAAATAAAATTTATCATCTACATTATATGAAATATATTTACCATCAAAAGAAACCTGAATATTTTTAGCATTGCTAGGTATGTTCACAGTTAAATCTGTAACACTTGCAGTTTGTTGTCTTTCTGATATTTCAAAATCTGAAGAATGTCTAAAAAATACTTTATCTAAAAATATTAATCCAGCACATTGCATCATTATAGAGAGCAACATCCATATAATAATTCTATTAAATCTTTTCATATATACACCTCTTTTAAAACTACTTAACTATTATTGCTGTTGGTATTGATCTCTCGCCAAAAGCATAGGAAGGTGTATTAATTAACTCATCATTATAATACATTGTTGCAGATTTACCACCATCTAAAGTTGCTGCAGTTACGCATTCCAATTTCACCATTACTTCCTGAGCTTCCTTTATTGTAGCTGCTATTCTACTTCCTTGATTTTTAGCATCAAGTACTACTAAGACTATGCTACCATCAGTTTTTTGTCCTATAAGAGTTCTTGGTGAAGTTCCTTTACCACCATCACCAACTATAGAAGTAGCTTTTCCATTATAAACAAGTATATCAGTATCAAAACTTACAGCTTCTGTTACATTTTTGTTTAACAATTCACTTATTGAAAAAGTTCCTACTACAAGCTGTCCTTGTTTTGTCATTGCCACAGTACCTTTAGAGTCATTATTAGTATCATCATATATTACTTTTCCATTTGAAATAATTATTCCTGATGGAGTTCCACCATTTGCTGTCCATTGTGCAGTATCAGCTTCATCTGTAAAAGCGCCACCATTTACTGATGCAATTGCATCATTATTAATAGCTATTTGAGATGTCGTTTCTCCTTCTGGATTACTTGAATTTAACTTTGAAGTATATCCAACATGAATTCTAGTTGGATCACTTACAATTAAAGCATAACCTTGAAAATTATCATTATTATCAAGAGTTATACACTTTATAGTATTATCTTGAACTTTTGGTATATGTATTAATGATTCATCTTGTTCTCCCATATTATCTGAATTTTGAGATTGTCCTGTTATTTGAGCTATTTTTTCATCTGACAAAAAAGTTGTTGCAAGCCATTGATAATTCATTGAAGCCATTGCAGTTCCAACGAATCTAGATTTAGCATTTTCAAAAGGTCCATATAATAATACAAATGGAGCTGTGATAGCCGTAAATACTAATTCAAATACCAAAAAACTTATTAGCAATTTCCAACTAAATTTTCTAATTACTTTTTTCTTTGTATTCTTTTTATTCTTCGTTTTCATACTTTCCTCTCCATATTAATTTGATATCTATCAAACTATATTACATTGTTA
The DNA here is from genome assembly GCA_015058375.1 of Clostridium sp. Classification (GTDB taxonomy): domain Bacteria; phylum Bacillota; class Clostridia; order Clostridiales; family Clostridiaceae; genus Clostridium. Next base: position 15,059 of record SVCK01000054.1, on the reverse strand, counting down.
ATTATTAAATACTATTCTAAAACACTGTATACTTATTTTCCTAATTAATTTCATACTTTTTTATTATACTTATATTTTTACTTCTTGTAAAATTTTAAGCCATTATTTTTCATTATGCTCACATTCATATTATTATATTACTCTAAATGCTATCAAATTATAAAACATTTCAAATTATAAAAAGTATATCTTCATACTGTGTGCCAAAAATAGCAGATAAATTAAAATTTATCTGCTATCTATATCACAACATAAAAATATTACAACATGTTCATTCCATATTTTTCACAGAATTTGATATTTTTCTCATCCCATATTGAAGCTTGAACTTCTCCTATATGTGCTTTTCTTAAAAAATACATACATATTCTAGATTGACCTATTCCTCCACCTATTGTATATGGAAGTTCTCCATTTAATAGTTTTTTATGGAAATCAAATTCTTTTCTTTCTTCACAACCAGCTTTCTTTAATTGATTTTGTAAAGTTTCTTCATCAACTCTTATTCCCATTGATGATAATTCAAAAGCTCTATCTAAAATTGGATAATAAAAAATTATGTCACCATTTAAACTCCAATCATCATAATCAGGTGCTCTACCATCATGCTTTTCTCCAGAATTTAAAACATCTCCAATTTTCATTATAAATACAGCTTTTTTTTCTTTACAGATTGCATCTTCTCTTTCTTTTGGAGTAAAGCTAGGATACATATCTTCTAATTCTTGAGTAGTTATAAAGAAAATATCTTCTGGAAGTAATGGTTCTACATTCTTAAGCTTAGAACATACAAAGTCTTCAGTTTCTTTAAACACTTCGTAAATTTTCTTTACTGTTTCCTTTAATGTATTTTCATTTCTATCTTCTTTATCAATTATCTTTTCCCAATCCCATTGATCAACATAAATTGAATGAAGATTATCCATTTCTTCATCTCTTCTTATCGCATTCATATCTGTATAAAGACCTTGACCTACTGAAAAGCCATATCTCTTTAAGTTCATTCTTTTCCATTTAGCTAGAGAATGTACTATTTCTACATCTTTATTTGCATTTAACACATCAAATGTAACTGGTCTTTCTATTCCATTTAAATTATCATTTAAACCTGTTTTCTTTTCTACAAATAATGGTGCTGAAACTCTAGTAAGATTAAGTTTTTGAGCTAAAGTCTTTTCAAAAAAGTCCTTTAAATTCTTAATATGCACCTCAGTTTCAATTAATGTATCTTCATTTTTATATTCTTTTGGAACAATTAGCCCTTCAAATTCCATGTCTTAGCCCCCTTTTTTATTATTTCTTTATATTATAACAAAATGTAGAATAAAATAAAAGTAACTAACTTTTTATCATTAATTATACATTACATTTTTCAAAATGTTCTTTCAATATTTCTGCTGATTTCTTCAATTTACTTATTTCTGCTTCTGATAAAGGAATATCTAATACCTTCTGTGCTCCACCAGAATTTAATATAGTAGGAATAGCCAAATACATTCCATCTATTCCATATTGACCTGTAAACAAACTTGATACAGTTAAAATTGTATTTTCATTTCTAAAAATTGCTTCTACAATTCTTGTAACTGAAAGTCCAATCGCAAAATAAGTAGCTTTTTTTCTATTTATTATTTCATATGCTGCATTTTTTACATCCTTCTCAATTACATTTTTTATATTATCATCCCATTCCAAATCTAACTGTTTAGCAAATTCATCAATACTTTCACATCCAACAGTTGAACCACTCCATGTCACTACAGAGCTATCCCCATGCTCTCCAATAACATAGCTATGAACATTACTACTGTTAATTTCAAAATATTTTCCTAATATATATCTAAGTCTAGAAGTATCAAGTACTGTACCAGAACCTAAAACCCTTTCCTTTGGGAAACCTGATAATTTGTATGTTATATAAGCTAAGATATCTGCTGGATTAGATACTACAAGTAATATTGCATCCGGACTATATTTAACTAGTTCTGGCACAAAACTTTTGAATATTTTATAATTCTTATCTATAAGGTCTAACCTTGTTTCTCCTTCCTTTTGTCCTGCACCTGCAGTAATAACTATAATATCTGAATCTTTAGTTTCCTCAATTCCTCCTGCATAAACATTAATAGGCTTTACAAATGACATACCATGCACAAGATCCATAACTTCTCCTAAAGCTTTATCCATATTTATATCGTATATACACATTTCAGTAGCAACTCCACTTATCATTAATGAATATGCTGCTGTTGCTCCTACGAATCCTGCTCCTATTATAGATACCTTTCTTTTATCCTTTTGCATCATAATTCAACCTCTTTTCTATAAATATAATAAAATCTCCATAGTATTGTTATTTGCAATATTAAAATAAAATATAATATAATATTTTTTATGTAATCCATTTTGAGGAGGAAAAAAATGAAATTATTAATTTTTGATACAGAAACAACAAGTATAAAGCCTGGACATATATGTCAGTTAAGTTATATTACAATCGATGCTTCATCTAAGCCTCAAAAAACTATAGGTAAAAATTTCTTTATAACAGTTGATGAGATGGATCCTGCAGCAGAAGCTGTTCATGGATTCTCTTTAGAAAAATTATATGAACTATCTAATGGACAATATTTCGAAGATCTATTAGAAAAATTTATAACTGACTTTGAAGAAGCTGATTTTGTTATTGGACATAATGTAAACTTTGATGTGAAATTTTTGAAAAGCGAACTTCAAGATATGTGTATAGATTATGAGCCAAAACATACATTCTGTACAATGCAATATTATAAAGATATCTGCAGAATTCCAAGAGCAAATGGCGAAAATAAAAATCCAAAACTTGAAGAAGTAGTTAATTTCTTAAATATTACAAAGCAACAGATTCTTAAAAAATGCGAACAATTATTTGAAGGAAGTGGTAACTACCACGATGCAAGATTTGATACAACTGCTACATATCTTTTAATAATAGAAGGTATTAAAAAAGGTTATATTCCTGCAGGATATTTTAGTTCAAGACTTTAATTTTTTACTTTCATAGACGTTAAAAAGATGTATCAAAAGTATATTTTAAAAAAATCATTACTTTTGATACATCTATTATTTTACCTTGACATATTTTTTACAAACCTATTACTATTTTCTATTCTCTCCTTAACTGTAGGGTGATCATATGCCATATACTTAAAAAATCCTTTTACATCAACTGGAGTCAAATTACTTTCGATAAATCTAACCTCAAGAAGTCCATTAGTTAGAGGATCTTCAGTAATTTCCATTGCAAATTCATCTGCCTGAGTTTCAATCATTCTAGAATAACTATTTTCCATTGGCGTAATAATATATGTCATAAGATTTGAAATAAATATAATCACTAAAATATTATCTATTACTCTATAATTTTTCCCCTTCAGTTTAATCATTATAAAGTTTAGTGCAAATACTGATAATAGTAATATTCCCATGCCTAATACCATTGAATTTCGTATATGATTCAATTTATAATGTCCCATCTCATGAGCAGCTACAGATAAAATTTCTTTTTCTGATAATTGATTTAATGTAGTATCCCAAAATACAATTCTTCTACTATTACGAATCCCTGTCATATATGCATTAATACTTTTTGTCTTATGACTTTTAGGAATAATCTTTATATCTAAATCATCTATTCCTGCTTGCTTAGATAAAGCTAATATTTTATCTTTAAGCTGACCATCCTCCATTTCAACAAGCTCATTTTTAATTTCATCAACATATGGATAAATATAATTACTAATTAAAGAAACAGCTATCAATATACCCAAAGCAAATATATACCAATCTTTTCTTTTAATAAATAATAGATATATCAATGCAACTATCGGCAATTCAAAAAATACACTTTCAATATTACCAATTATATAATCTTTAAAAAATTCAAGAAAAGTTTGACTAGAGAGACCAACCAATCTTAATCTATAGAAACTTGAAAATAATATTTTAGGAAAGATTACTATTTCTGCAAAACATCCATACAAAAAGAAAAAAACTAAGCCTTCTATAAATTTATTTTTAAAATTTCTCCTCTTAATTATTTCTACACCACCAAAATAATAAAAAAGTACGGGAGTTATTAATGTTATTACTATACTTATATAAAAATAAGTTTCAGAAAAAACTAAGTTTGCACTTACTTTTGATGGAGTATCAGGTACTACTATTTCCCCATTCTCAATTCTATACTCTACATTAACTTCTTCTTGGAGTTTTGTTTTATTAGAATACTCTAAAAACATTGTTATTCCAAATAACAAAATAAATAAAATAGAAAATGTTACAAAAGTTCTAACCAAAAACTTCTTCATAATATCCGCCCTCCTTATTTACATTATATTTATTTTATATAAAAATTATATCCTACCTCTATCTTTTATTGGAATTTCATTTTATAATATTCGTATAATCTACATTTATTATGAATAGTTTCATTATATTACTAGGAGGAATACTTATGAATTTTACAACAAAAAATTTTATGAAATTTATACTTGCCTGCATAGGTTTTTCTATATGTTTTTCACTTCTTTTAAAAAAGGTTTACATAGGAATTCCTATAGGATTATTTCTAGCACTATGTATTTGTTATGATCCTAAAAGATACGAAAATTCAAAAAAGAAATATGAAGAAAAACTTTCTTCTGAAACAAATAAAGATGCATAGGAACAAATTAGCTGTCAAAATAGATACTAAATCAAGTTCTATTTTAACAGCTTATTTAATATTTCGATGAAATTGCGTTTATATAATATTATATCAAAAAATATGTTCAACATTTACTTTTCTTAATTTTTTTAAACTCAAAGAAAAAGTATTATCTTTTTATTAATATACATATACATTACTGTATTATTTTCACTAACTAGTGTATAATACTAAATAATGAATTTATTTACTTTAAATTTCAAAAATAGAGGTGTTACTAGTGAGCAAATTTACTAAAAAAATTATATTATTAACTTTTATATTAGCATCTGTTATATTTTTAAGTTATATCTTGTTTAATTCTTTAAACAGAAACAACACTTTAGTTACTGTAAAAAATAATGTATTAACTACAAAACCATTAGAAGAAGATATATATGGATCTAGTTATAATCCATCTATCGATTTTGAATCAATGCCTGTCTCTCCAGTTTCTAATATTACATTTAATATATTGAGTCATAAAAATATCACTGATATACCTGTAATATCAAAAGCTCAACGTTATTATATCCCATTAAGTTATATTTCAAAATCACTACATTATAATCTTATTAACAAAGGTGATTTAATTACTTTAACAAACAAAAATGATGATATTCTTCTTACATACAATACATTTACAAGCGAATCATTTTCCGGAATACTTCGTGGAAATTTGTTAACATATAATAATGAAAAATATATATGTATCTCTGATATAGAACAAATTTTTAATTTAACTGCACTTTTTGATTTCACTACAAAAACTGTTACTTTTGTAAACAATGATACTGAGAAAAAATCATCTTCTAATAATTCAGAAGAAAATTCTGAAGTAGCACTAATTAGATTAGAAGACTTTACTGCAGGAGATAGCTATATGAATTCTGAAAACATGACAAAAGTCAAATGTATGGCAGATTATTTATATTCATCAAATATAAAATTCCATATTGCATGGATTTCACATTTTAAAGCTCCTACAGATAATATAGATAATGATTTACTCAAAGTAAATAATATAGCAAATGTAGCTTATGTAAACTTATTAGATTACATGATAAATAAAGGCGGTGAAGTAGGACTTCACGGATATACTCATCAAAATGGAGATGGTAGAAGTGCTGTAAGTACAGATTTGAGTAAAGATGTCAATAATACTGAAGAAGAAACTGCTACATTAATTGAAAATGCTATTAATACAGCTTCAGCTTTAAACATTCCTGTACATTTCTTTGAAAGTGCACATTATACTGATACTCCTCTTCAACAACAAGTAATAAAGAAGTATTTTAAATATGCATATGAACCTTTTAATTATGAAAATAATGCAAAACTTTATAGAAGTGATGATACTTTATTTATTCCAACTCCTCTTGGATTTGTTGAACATGAAGATCCTTCACCTATAATAAATGATTTAAATTCTCATAAAAAAGGTGCTTTAAAGAGTTTCTTCTATCACCCTTCGATAGAAATGGATTATGTTAACTTTACAATAGATAACAATACATTATATTCAACTTTTAATTCATCTTCTCCACTTGTAAATCTTATACATGCAATAAAAGAAAATAATTACACTACTGTATATATTGATGAATTAACAGATTAAAATTTAAATAATAAAATGGCGTTAACTATTTTTTACAGTTAACGCCATTTTATTTATTAATTATATCCTAATCTTTTCTTTAAATTTGTAACATACTCATAACAACATTTACTAGTTGCTGCATTAGCATTAATACCAATTGGAACTTTTACATAATAAGTTGGATCAACACAATAAGTATTTCCTGAATATCCTCCAGAAGTATACATCTTATAATCTAAATGAAATCCTCCTGAATATCCTGTAGAACCTATTTTACCTATCTCAGTTCCTCTTGAAACACTTTGTCCATTTATTACAGAAACACTAGCCAAATGGCTATATCTTACATATTTAACTGTTCCACCTTCAGTAGACTGAACAACTACATAGTTTCCAAATCCACCACCACAGCCACATGATACGTTCTTAGCATAATTATGAGTGCATGATTTATTAATTTCTACAACTTTACCTGCGCAAGATGATATAACTTGTGCTCCCGATGTACCAGATATATCTATAGCATAATGGTTTCTTTCATCCATATAGCAACTTGATATAGTACAGCTAGAAGGAACAGGCCATTTCATTAATTCTGTACCAGCTGATCCATTTCCAACATTAAAATTATTTGTTGCAAGAACTCTAAATACTCCTCCACTAGTTGCATATACTTCAATAGTTTTAGGACCTTTAGTTAAAGTATTAAATGTTATATAATTATCCAACCTACCTAAATCAAATGTTGATGAACTATTATTTAAACTCTTATTAATTTCATACGTATTAGTTAAATTATTTTTTATTCTAATTCCTGCATTTGTAATAGTAGTATTTGAAGTAATTTTACCCTTTATAATATGAACATCTCCTACATTAATAGTAGCTGGTGGTGCTACATAACCACTTATACTCATATTAACTTTTTCAAGAACTTTAAATGCATTAGATTTTACAGTTTGTACAATTCCTGCACTTGTAACTCTAACTTCAAACGTTTTACTTCCTACACTTAGTTTATTAAATTCTATATAAGGATCAATTTTACTTAATGAAAATGAAGTAGAATTATTTGATAATGACTTATCTATTTCATATCCCCCTGTTGAATTATTTCTTATTCTGACATTTACATTTGTAATAGGTGATGTTGATGATATAGTACCTTTTAATATAAATATATCTCCCTTATAAATATCTGTTGGCTGAGCATAACCTGATACAGTTATTTTTGGAGCTGCTTTTGCTGATACCGTTGGAATAATAAGTAGCATTAAAGCAGCTAAAAATATTGCTTTTAATAATTTTTTCACATGCTTTTCCCCCTTTTTTATTATCATCATGTTAAAATCATTTTTAATTAAAATAATATTTTTAAATAAGATTTTAACAATACATATTTATTTCATCTAAAATTATACTTTATTTCCTATTTTTTAACAACTAAATTTTATTTTTCCAAAAAGTTAAATCCAAAATAAATTTCTCTAATCTATTAATGATCCAAATAAATTTATACTTTCTTCATATTTGAAATATTAAATAGTGTAGTTCAATTTTTTGTATAACTAGTCTAAAACAAAAAAACAGAGGGTATTGCACTTTGCATTTTCAGTGCAACATCCCTCTGTTTTTTATTTGTTATTAATTACAATAATATTTATCTAATACAATGTCTAATTATTATCTTGCAACTCTTCCTTCTGCTATTCCATAAATTAAATAATGATTATAATATGCTTCATTATTTTCACCAAATGCATTTCTTAAATCTTGATAATTAGATTTATAAACTTGCAGATTAAATTTAGGACTTGATACTCGTCCTTCTTTCATCCCATATTCTAAAAAATGATTCATTATTTTATAATAATCGTTACCAAATGCATTTTTAATATCAGGATTATTTGACACATAATATGCCATATTAAATATTGGAGATAAATCTCTTCCTTCTGCATATCCATACATTAAAAAATGATTATATGCAGCAGAATAATTTCCTCTTCCAAATGCATTTAACAAATCAATATTATTATTTAAATAATAGGAAACATCAAAAGTTTGTGCTGCCATTCTTCCTTCACTTATTCCATATGTAATATAATGATTATAAAGGCCTGTACTATTATTTCCGTATACTCTAGCTAAATCATTATACTTTGATGAATAAAAACTAGTATTACATAAAGTTCTTATCTTTTCACTATGTAAATCTACAGATTGACTTGATGATCTTAATATTCTTTTTGCTCTCCAAAATCTAGTTATATTAGAAATCTTTACAACATCTCCTGTTTGGGGTGCATGAATCATTTTGTTATCACCAACATAAATACCAACATGACCAGCATGAGTAAAAACTAAATCGCCTGGTTGTAATTCATTTCTGCTTACTTCCATACCAGAATTAATTTGATCATAGGTTGTCCTTCCTATATTCGTTCCAACTACATTACTATAAACATAATATGTAAGACCTGAACAATCAAAACTATTAGGACCTGCACAACCATATACGTATGGTTTTCCTAAGAATCTTCTTGCATAATCAACTATAGTTTGTCCATTATTCGCAGCTTGAGTTTTTACTGTACCTGTAAAAATACATAAAATAAAAATCGAAATAGCTGAAATTAATGAAAGAATTCTTTTGGGTCTATTTTTCATTACCTCACCAATCTCCCTTCTTTCTCTACATTAATATTGTATAAAAAAATACACTTTATTACAAGGGAAATAATTCCCTTATAAATCTTTTATAAGTTCTATAATTTGGCTATATTTTCTGTCTTAAAAGGGAAAAAATCCAAAATTCATCTGCTTAACAGATGAATTTCAGATTTTTTCTTTGTTTGATAACTTATTCTAACCTATATTAAAAAGAAATCAAATAAAAGAACGATTGTAAAAACACAGTAATCTTACCAATGATTATGTAATAATAATACCATATCCTGTAATCGTTGTCAACACTTATTTGATTTATAAAACTAATTTTCGTTAAAATCTTTAAAAAGTCTGTATTTAAAACATTATAAATTGCTTAAATACAGACTTAATTTGTCTTTTTAGTCCTATACTCTTACATCAATAGAGTTACCCAAATTAGTATCTACAGCAATCTTTCCCATCATTGCATTTAAATTTTCTGCAATATTTTCAGAATTATCGATGCTCATTTTTAATAATGCTGTTCCAATTTGAGTCTGTACTGAACTTTGAGTCATAGCGATTGATAAACTTCCTATATCCATATTATCTCACCTCTTTAAATATTTATCGGTAATTTACTCCTCTACTTTAACTTAATTACTATTTTGACCATTATAATCTTATTAGTTATTAAGTTTTTTTAATGCCCAATTCTCACAATTCCAAATCTCATTAACTATATCTTTATAAAACTCCCTCTCATGACACACTAAAATTATACTTCCAGAATACTCCTTCAAAGCCTTCTTAAGTTCCTTTTTGGCATCTACATCTAAATGATTAGTAGGTTCATCCAAAATTAAAATATTAGTTTTCTTATTAATTAATTTACAAAGTCTCACCTTAGCCTGCTCACCACCACTCAACTTATTTATAGGACTATAAATATGTTCATGTGTCAATCCACATCTTGCTAATTTTCTTCTTATATCACTTTCAACACCATTTGGAAATGCCGACCACATATCTTCTAAAGCTGTAATTTCATTAGTTTGTCTCTTAACTTCTTGTTCAAAATATCCAATATATTGATGTTCTCCTAAAGTCACCTTTCCTTCTACTGGTGCAATAATCCCCATCAAGCTCTTTAATAACGTCGTCTTTCCAATTCCATTTGCTCCACATAAAGCAATCTTCTCTCCTCTTCTCATTAATAAATTTAATTTTTTAGTAAGTGGTTTATCATAACCAATCACAAGATTTTTTGTTTCAAATATTAAACTAGCTGATTGCTTAGCTTCCAAAAAATCAAAATGCGGTTTAATTCTATTTTTATTAATTTCTATCCTATTTATTTTGTTTAATTGCTTCTCCCTTGATTTTGCCATAGCAGCCGTTGATGCCCTAACTTTATTCTTTCTTATGTACTCTTCTAGTTTCTTTATTTCTTTCTGCTGTTTATTATATTCTAAATTCCTTTGAATTTTTCTTTCCTCATATAGCTTTAAAAACTTATCATAATTTCCATTATATCTTGTTAAAGTTTTATTTTCCAAATGATAAATAACAGTAGTAACATCATTTAAAAATCTATCATCATGAGAAATCAAAATAAAGGCTTTATCATAACTTTTAAGATATCCCTTAAACCAATCTATATTTTCTTCATCTAAGTGATTTGTTGGCTCATCTAAAAGTAGTATGTCTGGTTTCTCTAATAAAAGTTTTCCCAAAATTATCTTACTTCTTTGTCCACCACTTAAATCATCAGTACTTCTATCTAATAATTCTTTAATTCCAAGTCCATCTGCTAAGCCCTCAATTTTAGATTCTATACTATAAAAGTCACTAAGCTCTAAAGCTTCCTGTATTCTTCCTATAGATTTTAAAGACTTATCTATATCTTTCTGATTCATATTTGTCATCTCTGTATATAATTTCTCAAGCTTAGCTTCCATATCATATAAAGCTTTAAATGCACCTCTTAAATATTGACGTACAGTTTCCTCTTTCTTAAGAAGAACATTTTGATCCATATAACCTATTGTTGCCTTGCTATTCCATTCTATTGTCCCTTGTTCTGGAAGAATATTCTTTGTTATAAGTTGCATAAAAGTTGATTTGCCTTCTCCATTTCCTCCAACAAGACCTATATGCTCTCCTCTTCTAAGTTCAAAAGAAACATTATTAAAGATAGTCCTTTCTCCAAACCCCTGAGTCATATTATTTACATTTAAAATGCTCATCTCTATCAAGCCTTCTTCCATTATCTAGTATCCACTTATAAAAATACCATCATCCCATATTTCAAAACAAGCTTATAATCATTTCTGTACTAAAGTTGATACTATTAGAAATTTGGCATTTATAACATCAAAGAGGTATCACACTAAAAATAGTGTAATACCCCTTTGCTATACAAAGTTAAATTATCTCTTTATTAACTTCCTGTTTTCTTAACTAAGCCTACTATTCGCTTTATACTAGCTTCACTTAAGTAATAATTTTTAGCTAGTTCCTTAATTGAACTCCCGTCCATATAATCTTTGAAAATATTCTTGTTTCTAACTTCCAGTTCATTTAAAACTCCACTGTTTTCTCCCCAAGATTTCCTATTTTCAATTTTTCTTGGAATATATAAATATCCGCCATCCATATATTCCTGAATAATCTTTATTATTTCTTCTGGCAATATTTCCTGTGCCTTTTTATATTTCATAATCTAATAAGCTCCTATCTACAATTAAAATTTGTAAATAAGCACTAATGATTATAAAATCATTTTGAAAACGCTCTGAACAATTTTATAATCATTGTGCAGAGCTTAATACATTAACTATTTTTGTCATCATATATATCACTCCTTTAATATTAACAGTATATTCCTTTTTTTGCCTTTTTAAAAGTTAAAGTTCTTGCATATTTTATCTATATAAAAAAATATTTTTAAATTATTATTCCATTACAATGATCTACTTCATGTTGTATAATCTGAGCTGTAAATCCTGTAAACACACCTTCTTTTTTGTTAAACTTTTTATCAAGATATTTTACCTTAATTCTATTATATCTTTTTATTTTTCTAACTCCTGTTAGTGATAAACAACTTTCCTCTGCATCATATATTTGCTGTTTTCTAGTTATTATAGGATTTATCATTACAACTATATCATCGCCATCACAAATGACTATAATACGCTTCTTAACTCCTATCATATTAGCAGCCATGCCTACACATCTATCTAAATTTGCATTAAGAGTATCAACCAAATCATTAACAACTTGAATATCTTCTTTAGTTGCATTTTCAGACTTTTGTGCAAGAAAATCTTCATCCTTCATAATTGATTTTATCATAATACTATTCTCCCTCTGTTTTTAGCTATCTATTAAATAATTATATAATAAAAATATTTCATCAAAAAGTGTAATTTATTAAAGCCACTTAAAAGCTTCTAAAATAATTTTCTAGACATTAAAAAAGCTGAGACACTAGAAAAAGTCTCAGCTGAAAATTTATTATTTTGTATACTTTGGAACTCCATATCCTAATATTTTAGGTGATTTAAGTTTATAGTGTCTTCTAGCCACCATATTACTTGTATTTCCTTCTATAGTATTAACATATCCATTTGTAACTAATTCAACAATTCCCACATGACTTTTCGTAAAATAAATTATATCTCCTGGCTTTGGAACATAATTTCTTCCATGCCACAATCCCTTTTTCTTAAACCATTTTACTCCCTCCAAACAAGCTGAATGCATAGGAATTATATTTTTAGAAATACCAGCTTTATTGGCACACCAGCTTACAAACATTGCACACCATGGATTGTTTTGCAATCCATACCACATACCATACTTAGTTTTATCCTTTTTTCCTTCCTTATATCCAATTTCTTTACTAGCTATTTTCACCAAGTTACTTGCTTGATTTTTTTTAGCTGATGAAACTGCTACTTTTGATGTCGTTGCAGCTTCTGCTATAATTGGATTCTCTAATATAGGAACTATATTAATAATAGCTACTAATAATAGAGCAACTACTTTTTTTCTCATATTTTTACTTCACTTCCATCTTAATTTATTTCGATATAATTATTACCACATCTTCGACTTTTTATAAGTTTAACAAAATTTTTTATTCAAAAATATATTTTTTAATGTATAAATAAATTCTTTACCAGAACACTTGTTCTATCATTCCTTTTAGGTTATACTATGTATAGAATTTTTAAAGATGGTGATAAAATGGAAATAAGTGAGAAGTTAAGAATATTAAGTGATGCAGCTAAATATGATGTATCTTGTTCCTCTTCAAATTCTAATAGAAAAGGGAAGAAAGGAGAACTGGGCAATGCTGCATCCTATGGAATATGTCATAGTTTTACTCCAGATGGTAGATGTATATCTCTTTTTAAGATACTCCTTACTAATTACTGTATCTATGACTGTTCTTACTGTATTAATAGAAAATCAAATGATGTAGAACGTGCTGCCTTTACGCCTGAAGAAGTTGTTAATTTAACTATGAACTTTTATAGACGTAACTATATCGAAGGACTTTTCTTAAGTTCTGCTATTATCAAAAATCCTGACTTTACAATGGAAAGACTAGTATTAGTTGTTGAACAATTAAGAAATGTTCATCATTTTAGAGGATATATTCATTTAAAGGCTATTCCAGGTGCAAGTGAAGAATTAATAAAAAAAGCTGGAGCTTTAGTAGATAGAATGAGTGTTAATTTAGAGCTTCCTTCTTCTCAGTCACTAAAACTTTTAGCTCCTGACAAAGATAAAAATAAAATTTTAAAACCTATGAAACTTATAAAAAATAATATTATTCAAAATAAAGATGAAAGAAAAAAATTTAAGTCCTCTTCACTTTTTGTCCCTGGGGGACAAAGCACTCAATTAATAGTTGGTGCTACTAAAGAAAGTGATATGCAAATTTTAAATCTTAGTGAAAATCTTTATAAAAGCTATAAGTTAAAAAGAATTTATTACTCAGCCTATGTTCCAGTAAATACAGATAGCAACCTTCCTAAACTTAAAAATCCACCAACCCTTAGAGAACATAGACTATACCAAGGAGATTGGCTTTTAAGAATGTATGGTTTCAAAGCCAATGAATTGTTAAATGATAAAAATCCAAATTTTGATATTAACTTTGATCCAAAGACAACTTATGCTTTAAACAATATTGAGCATTTTCCTGTTGAAGTTAATAAAGCTTCTTATGAAATATTGATAAGAGTACCAGGCATAGGTATACGAGGTGCAAAAAAAATTGTCAGTGCTAGAAAAATCAATTTCCTCAATTTTTATGATTTAAAAAAGTTAGGCATTGTTTTAAAAAGAGCTCAATATTTTATAACTTGTAGAGGAAAGTATTATGGAAGTGTTGCATTTGATGAAGTAAAAATAAGAAATGCATTAACTCCTAAGTTCGACTTAAATTACATGAATGATACTAGTAAACAACTTAATTTTTTTGATAGTATCGATAAACAATATGAAGATAGAGGAAATGGTATTCTTACAAAAAATAATCCTCTTCTTCTATTGGATGATAAAACTACTGCCTTGACTGGTGAACTTTAAAGGAGGTACTAATGTTTTGAAAGAATTTGTTTACGATAATAGTTTTGAAGGATTATTAACCGCTATTTTCTATTCCTATGCAGAGAAAGAAAAATGCTGCATTACAAAAAGCAAATATTTCATACCATCTCTTCTAAATGAAATAATTGAGATTAAAACTGAAGATGAAAAATTTAGTAGAGTTTATAAAAGTATAAGAGAAAAACTAAATAATCAAATTTTAAGAAATATATATATGTTGTTTCTTTGTGATATCCCAAAAAGTGATACTTTAGCTTTAAATTACTTAAAACTATGTTATAAATATGGACCAAGTATTAATTTAGCAAAAAACAATGATATTATTATTCTTGTTGATAAATATTGTAAACAGGTTAGTCATGAAGCACATATACTTACAGGATTTGTACGTTTCAAAGAAGTAGCCCCTTTAACATTTTACTCTTGCATAGAACCTGTTCATAATATTTT
>SVCK01000053.1 GCA_015058375.1 Clostridium sp. | reverse complement strand
TCAAGAGCTTGGACGTGATCCATTTCCAGAAGAAATATCAAAAGTTATGGATTTGCCAGTTGAAAAGGTAAGAGAAATTCAAAAGATAGCTCAAGAACCTGTTTCATTAGAAACACCAATTGGTGAAGAAGAAGATAGTCATTTAGGTGATTTTATACCAGATGATGAAGCACCAGCACCGGCAGAAGCTGCTGCATTTACAATGTTAAAAGAACAACTTATAAATGTTTTGGATACATTAACTCCAAGAGAAGAAAAAGTATTAAGACTTAGATTTGGATTAGATGATGGAAGAGCAAGAACTCTTGAAGAGGTTGGAAAAGAATTTAACGTAACAAGAGAAAGAATTAGACAGATTGAAGCTAAGGCTTTAAGAAAATTAAGACATCCATCAAGAAGTAAAAAATTAAAAGATTATTTAGATTAGTATACATTCAAAAAACATCTGCTTAAAAGCAGATGTTTTTTGAAACTTAGGAGTGTTATTATTTTATGGAATTAAGTAAAAGACTACAATTTATTGCAAATCATATTGAAAAATGCAAGACAATAATAGATGTAGGAACAGATCATGGATACATACCTATTTATTCGGTAAAGAATAATTTATGTGAAAAAGCTATTGCATCAGATATTAATAAAGATCCTGTTAAGAAGGCTCAAATGAATGCGGCTTTAGAAGGAGTTAAATCATCAGTTGAAGTAAGACTTGGTGGAGGACTTGAAGTATTAAATGTTGGAGAAGCTGAAGCTGTTATAATTGCAGGAATGGGTGGAAATCTTATACGAGATATATTAGAAAAAGATATAAAGAAAACGGAGTCGTTTAAGTATTTAATTCTTCAGCCTGCTCAAAATCCAGAAGTTCTTAGAGAATATTTATATAATAATGGATATGAAATATTAGAAGAAGACTTATGTATTGATGATGGAATATATTATGAATTGTTTAAAGTTAAGAAGACTGGAAATACAGAAAAATTTTCGTTAGATCCAATATATTATGAAATATCACCTCGTTTATTAAAAGATAAAAATAAACTTATGTTATCTTATTTAGAAAGCAAAGAGGAAAAATATTTAAAAATTTTAGGTTTTATAACGGATACAACTGAATCAGCTTTAAAGAGAAAAAATGATATAGAAAATAAACTTAAAGAAATAGAGAACTTTAAGAAGGTGTTAATATAATGAGTGTAATGGTTAAAGATTTAATGAAGGAAATGGAAAAAATAGCTCCTTCGTTTTTAAAAGAGAGTTATGATAATGTAGGTCTTATGGTTGGTGACAAAGAGAAGAAAGTCCAAAAGGTACTTTTAGCTTTGGATTGTACTAAAGCGGTTGTAGAGGAGGCTAAAGAGGCTAAAGTTGACTTAATAATAACGCATCATCCTTTAATGTTTAAAAAGCCTAGCAGAATTGTAAGAGATGACTTACAAGGATGGAAGATTATTGAACTTATAAAAAATGATATTTCTTTATATTCGAGTCATACTAATTTAGATTCTGTAAAGGGTGGAATTAACGAAGAAATAGTTAATGTTTTAGGTTTTGAGAATAGTAAGCTTATTGAGAAAAGTGAAATAAGAGGGTTTGAAGATTCTGGAATAGGCAGGATAGTTACTTTAGATAAGGTAATTACTGTGAATGAGTTAATAAAAATAGTAAAAGACAAACTTAATATTAAAAATTTAAGAGCTGCTATTGGAAAAAAAGATATTAAGAAAATTGCAATTATAAATGGAAGTGGTCAAGACTATTTTGGAAAAGCTTTATTAATGGGAGCTGATTGTATTATAACGGGTGATACTACATATCATTTTGTATCTGATTATAAAGAACTTGGTATAACAATTTTAGATGCAGGACATTTTCCAACAGAATGGCTTGTATTTTTAAAGGTTATGAAAAAATTAAAAGAAAAATTTCCTGAAGTAGAATTTATACAATCACAGGTGTCGGAAGATCCATATACATTTGTATAATGAAAAAACTGTCTCGAGTTATGAGACAGTTTTTTTAGAAATTAATGTTTTGTATATATAACCAAAAAATTCAAAAATAAATAACATATTTATTAATAAAAAATATATATAATATAAGAGATTGGTAAAAATAAGGGTGATAATAATTAGTAAGAATTTTTTTGAGAACTTTCAAAGTAAATGCGGGAAGTCTTTTAATAAAAGTATAAGAAGATGGATAAATTGGCCTATATTTGTGTTTATAAGTCCTTTTAAATTTTGTGCTTTAATATGTATATTAATAACTTTGATTGCATGTGGAGTAGGACTATATGGATTGATAATACTGATACTGTTGGTATTGCTTTTTGTGTTTTTACCATAAAAAAACAGTTGTAAAATTTAAATTACTATGATAATATAATATTTGCGAGTAAGACATGCAATCGCTGCTAGCCTTTGAGCTAGGGGAGGAAAGTCGGGGCTCCATAGGGCAGGGTGCTGGATAACGTCCAGTCAAGGTGACTTGAAGGAAAGTGCAACAGAGATATACCGCCTAAGATGAACTTAGGTAAGGGTGGAAAGGCGAGGTAAGAGCTCACCAGCATCATGGTGACATGATGGCTATGTAAACCCCAC
>SVCK01000052.1 GCA_015058375.1 Clostridium sp. | reverse complement strand
TATTTACCATTCTGGCAAACAGCAGTTGGTGGTACAGCAATGGTTGGAGGACAATTAATAGAAGGTGCTCAAAACATATTCTTTGCAGAACTTGGTACACCAGGAATTGAACATTTTAGTGTTTCTGCTACAAGATTTATGTCAGGTAAATTCCCACTTATGATATTTGGACTTCCAGGTGCAGCTTTAGCAATGTATAGATGTGCAAAACCAGAAAAGAGAAAAGTAGTAGGCGGTCTTATTTTATCAGCAGCTTTAACTTCTGTTTTAACTGGTATTACTGAACCAATAGAATTTACTTTCCTTTTTGTAGCACCATTATTATATGGAATTCATTGTGTATTTGCTGGTGCAGCATATATGTTAATGCATATGTTTAATGTTGGTGTTGGTATGACTTTTTCAGGTGGATTTATTGATTTATTCTTATTCGGTATATTACAAGGAAATTCTAAAACTAGCTGGATATGGGTAGTACTTGTAGGTATTGTGTATTTTATAGTATACTATGTATTGTTTACTATATTAATTAAAAAATTAGATTTAAAGACTCCAGGTCGTGATGATTCAGAAGAAGTTAAGCTTTATAGAAGAAGTGATGTTGAAGCAAAGAAGAACGGTTCAAAAGTTGATGAATTATCAGAAATGATAACTAAAGGTCTTGGAGGAAAGAAAAATATTTCAGATGTTGACTGTTGTGCTACTAGACTTAGATGTTCAGTATTTAAATCAGAATTGGTTAATGATAGTTTATTAAAACAAACAGGGGCTTCAGGTGTAATTCATAAAGGAAAAGGTGTTCAAATAATTTATGGACCAAGAGTAACAGTAATCAAATCAAATCTTGAAGATTATTTAGTTACAGCACCTGATGAAGAGATAATCACAGAAAATGTAGAACTTAAAGAAATAGATAAAGCTGAAACTACAGAGGGAAAAGTAAAAAGAACAATAGTTTTAGGTAGTCCTATAGAAGGAAAAGCTGAAAGTATAACAGAAGCTCCTGATGATGCTTTTGCTCAAAAAATGATGGGAGATGGAGCAGTTTTAATTCCAGAAGAAGGAATAGTTACAGCACCAATGGATGCAGAAATATGCTTTGTATTCCCTTCAAAACATGCAATAGGTTTAAGAACAGAAGATGGAATTGAACTGTTAATACACATAGGAATTGATACAGTTAAACTTGATGGAAAGGGATTTGAAACTTTTGTCAAGGATGGAGATAAAGTTAAAAAGGGAGATAAGCTTTTAAGTTTTGATTTGAAATATATTAAAGAAAATGCACCATCAATAGCATCTCCATATATTATTACTTCATTAAATGATAAGATGAAAATTAGAATGTTAAAAACAGGTAAAGTTAAAAGAGGAGAATCAATATTAGCTATAGATGAGTTGGAATAGGATATTTGTAGGAGGCATAGAATGTTCAGAATTATTAAAGTACTAAATCATAATAGTGTTATAGCAACTGATAATGATGGGAAAAAAGAGTATATATTGCTTGGTAAAGGAATTGGTTTTGGTAAGAAAATAAATGAACGTATAATCGCTGAAGATGATGTTCAAATATATACAATTCAACAAAAGACAGATACAGATTCGGTTAAAGAAATAATAAACAGTATTGATCCAAAGTTTTTAGAAATTACAAATTCAATTATTATGGAAGCTGAAAAACAGTTTGGTGAAATTGATAAGAACATTTTATGCCCACTTGCAAATCATATTGCTTTTGCTGTTGAAAGGATGAAAAATAAAGAGATTATAAGTAATCCTTTAAACGAAGAAATTAAAGCGTTATTTTCAGAAGAATATAAAGTGGCATATAAGGCTAAAGCTGTAGTTAAAGAAATTGCAGATGCTGAAATGAGTGATGATGAGATAGGATATATAGCTCTACATATTCATTCAGCACTTGAAAATGAAAAAGTATCACATGCAATGCAGACAGCAGCACTTGTTAAAGATTGTATTTCAATTATTGAAAAGAATGTTGGCAAAAAAATAGATATGAATTCTTTAGCTTATAATCGTCTTATGAGTCACTTAAAGTATATGATTGCAAGAACTATTAAAGGAGAAACTATTCAGCTTGATATGAATGATTATGTGCAACAGAAGTTTTCTAGAGCATTTATTATATCAAAATACATATGTAGTAAAATAGGGCTTGAGATTAATAAAGAATTAAAAGATGTGGAAATTGGATATTTAGCTATGCACATTGAAAGAGTATTTGCTGAAGATATTTAATGATAGAGAAAATCCTTAGGAAGTTAAATCCTAAGGATTTTTTACTTAAGTAATGTAATAAAAACTATATCTAAAAATAGAGGCAAAATTATTAAGTGCATTATTGTAAATATTATAGTAGAATAGTTAATTATAGGAATTATTGAACAAAGGAGATTATATTTATGAAACTAGTAGATGTATTTAAAGAAGAAAATGAAAATTTTTTTAAAAATTATAAAGAACTTGTAGACAAAGTAGTAGTTATAAATTCTGAATGTAAAGTTTCAAATAAAATTAAAGATTATTTTAAAGAAGTATCAGCTTTTATTATTAGTTTGAAAAAAGTAACTGATAGTGTTGAAAATAATAAACTAAATGAAATGTCTTTACAAGAATTAGAACAATTAAATAAGGAACTTTTTAATGATATTTTAGAAGAAAATTATGATATGAGTTTTGCAAATCCTGATTTTGCAGTAAAGATTTTAGGTAAGGAATTAGGACAATATTTAAGTCTTATTTATGCTCTATTAAGAGGTCATATAGAAGATGCGTTTTCTTTTAAAATTTTTAATATTGTAAAATCAATTGAACTATTTAATGATGTATATGAAATATTATTAAATGATAGTGAAGATGTGAAGGCGGTTAAAAAAGCTATAGAAAAATCAGCATGGGATTATAACAAGACAAAAACTGATTTGTTTTATAGAAAATATTTTGATACATCAATAAATTATTCAGGTCATCTTATTTTAAATTCAGATTTGAAAGATTTAAGATATTTATATAAATATGATAGTTATATAACTGAAAGAGAAATTAAGATAGCAGAGTTTTTTAATAGTATGTCAGAAGAAAAGATTGACTCTATGGTAAGAACTTATGTAGAAGGTTATGAAAGAGGATATGTTTTAGCTAAGCTTGATTTAAAGGCTAAAAAGTATGTAAATATTTATTATTCAATTGGTTTTGAAAGAATGGCAAAGCGAGCTTATGAAAAATTTAAAGAATTAGGACTAACACCAATATTCACAATTTATCAGCCATATTATACTAATAGACAGTTTAAGTATGATCATAGATATGACTATGCAGTATATTTTACAGAAGAATACGTAAATATGAGGATGAAAGACTTTAAAGAATTAGGCCATAAATATAGTGAAGGGTTAGGGGTATTTGCAGGACCTGCATGTATTGAAACATTTGGAGAAAAATCTTTTGAGCCAGTAAATAAGAAAAGTGCAATATCGTTATCAGAAGAACAGTTAAAGCTTGATTCTAAGTTTAATAGAGAATATGGAGTTATGATTTCTAAGTTTTTAAAGAGACATGAAACAAGTTTTACAATAATAGCTTATCCAACACCTGAAATTGGAAAAGATTTTGAAGCTATATTTGAAGAAACTGTTAAGCTTAATAATCTTGATAATAAGCTATATTCAGAAATTCAACAAACTATAATAGATACTTTAGATAAAGGTGATTATGTTCATGTTTTAGGTATGGGAAAAAATAAGACTGATTTAAAAGTTAATCTTTATAAACTTACAGATCCATCAAAGCAAACTATTTTTGAAAACTGTACAGCAGATGTTAATATTCCTGTAGGAGAAGTATTTACATCTCCAGTATTAAAGGATACTACAGGTAAACTTCATGTGACAGAGGTATTTTTAAATGGTCTTAAATATAAGGACTTAGAGATAGACTTAAAGGATGGAATGATTGATAAATATACTTGTAAGAACTTTGATAAAGAAGAGGATAACTTAAAGTTTGTTAAGGAAAATATATTATTTAATCATGAAACAGTTCCAATAGGAGAATTTGCGATAGGAACAAATACTACAGCTTATGTAATGGGTCAAAAATATAATATACAAGGAAAGCTTCCTATTCTTATAGCTGAAAAAACAGGACCACATTTTGCTATGGGAGATACATGTTATTCAATGAGTGAGGATCATAAAGTTTTCAATCCTAATGGTAAAGAAATTGTAGCTAGGGATAATGAATGTTCAATATTAAGAAAGACTGATATTGATAAGGCATACTTTAATTGTCATACAGATATTACAATACCTTATGATGAACTTGGTGAAATATCAGTATATACTAAGAATGGTGAAAAGATTGTAATTATTAAAAATGGTAGATTTGTTTTAAAAGGCACAGAAAAATTGAATGAAGCTTTTTCAAATTAATAGAATTCAAAAGATATTTTAGATTTAAACACATAAAGAAAAAGGTGAAGAAATGATTAAACTAATAGCAACAGATATGGACGGGACTCTTCTTGATCAAAATGGTAAACTTCCTAAAGGCTTTTTTGAAGTTCTAGAAAAACTTGAAAAAATGAATGTTAAATTTGTAATAGCAAGTGGAAGACCTTATTTTACTCTTTATGAGAATTTTAAACCTATAAGTGATGAACTGTATTTTATATGTGACAATGGTTCTTATATAGCAGAAAAAAGCAAACAAGCTAAGATAAGTGCTATTGATAAAGAATACATAAAACAAGTTATAGAAGTTTGTGATAGCATTGATGGGATAGAACTTGTCTTATGTGGAACTAAGGGCGCTTATCTTAAAAAGTGTGATAAAGAGTTTACGGATGAAATATATAAATATTATGTAAAGACAGAAATAGTAGATGATTTAAATAATATTGATGATGAAATTTTCAAGATTACAATATGTGATTTAGAAGTTTCAAAGGATCATTGTTTCAAGATACTTAATAAATATTTTAATGATAAATTGAATGTAGTGGTATCAGGAAAACACTGGGTAGACATAAATAATAAAGGCGTGAATAAGGGAATTGCTTTAGAAGAAATTCAAAAGAGTTTAAATATATCTTATGAAGAAACTATGGCTTTTGGTGATTTTTATAATGATATTTCTATGCTTGAAAAAGCTTATTATAGTTTTGTAATGGAAAATGCTAATGAAGATATGAAACAGTATGGAAATTTTATAGCAGAAAGTAATGTTAATAATGGAGTTTTAAAAGCTATTGAAAAATATGTTCTAAATTCCTAAGAAATTTCAGGAGAAACTTCAAGAGAAAATGAGAACTACATTATCAAGTTTAAAATCAGATTTTGAATTTGATATTGAAGTTCCTGAAGCTAAAATCGAAGTTGAAGATCTAAATTCAAGTAATTATTTACCAATAGGGCTCCTTAGTATATAATATGCTAAGGAGTTGATTTTATAGTGAATGAATTAAAATATAACATTTGTTAAGATGGAATAAAAAAATTACTAAAAGTTAGGTTTAAAAATGATAAAGAAATCAAGAAAAGTTTTTTTAAAAATAGCAATAGTATCATCAATTTTAATAGAAATATTAATAATTCCAATGACTATAATATTAAAATATGATTTTAAGACATCAATTATATTTATTATAGGTACACTATTATTTTATGCATTGTTATTTCCTGGATTAAAATGGATAAGGTGTAAAATGGAGATGTTAGAATACTTAAAGATAATTAGACCTTATATTGATGAAGAAATTTATATAAAATTTGACAATAAGAATATATAGATAGATAAATATGGAGCAAAAAGTATTTATATATTAAAGAGATGCGACATATTACTTATTGATGAAGAAAGAATATATATTTTTTATATAGATATATAGAAATTGAACTTTTTCCTTTAAATACTATATTATTTAGATTATCTGCTACTTTAAATTCTCTAACAGATAACTTTTAACCCTTCTCAAAACATCAGCTGATTGGTAACTTTGACAATATCAAATCAGTAATGGTTAAATTCCCATTTTTCTCTTTAGTGTGTAACTCACCCTTATTTAATGCATTATCTACATTCTTTTTCTCCAATCCATTGTTTTTTTGTGCATTTTAAAGGTTTTATGACAAAAAGATAAAAGTTTACGATATTTTACTTTTGTTTAAAAAGATTGAATATATAATTAATTTGAAAAGTTTTTTAAGGAGGAAAGATATATGAAAAAAGTTATGACGTTGGCAATGTCAGCTTTATTTGCTATTTCAACAGTATTTACTTGTGGAATTAAAGCAAATGCAGCAGTGCCATCAAATGCAAATTTATTAAATACTTATGGTAATGTAATACCTAAAGTTGGAACTGCTTTTGTAGCAGATGAAATATTAAATCCTGGCATACTTCAATATGCTAAAAGAGAATTCAACAGTATGACTGTTGGTAATGAAATGAAACCTGATTATGTTTTGAGATCATGGTCGCCTAAAATAATATCTGTAAATGAGGCAAAAGCTAAGGGGTACTATATACCTGATAATTATCCTGAATCTACAGTTCCAGATTTAGATTTTTCAACTGTAGATAGAATACTAAAAACATGTTATGAAAATGGTCTTGCTTTACGTGGACATACACTAGTTTGGCATTCTCAAACTCCTGACTGGTTCTTTAAGGATGGATATAATAATTATGCTGGTTATGTAAATCGTAATGTAATGAATAAGAGAATGGAATTCTTTATTAAAACTTATATGGGACATGTTTGTACAAGCCAGTATTCAAGTATTGTGTATGCATGGGATGTAGTAAATGAATTCTTACATGCTCAAAATTCAGGATGGCAACATATTTATGGAAATCCTAATACTCATGCACAATTTGTAAAGGATGCATTTAATTATGCTTACGATACTCTTGCATATTTTGGAATGACTGATAAAGTAAAATTATTCTATAATGATTTCAACACATATATGGAAGTTAATGATGTTATAGATTTAATTAACTTTATTAATAGTGGAAGAAAAGTATGTGCTGGTATAGGAATGCAATCTCATTTAAGCACTGATTTTCCATCAGTTGAATATTATAAAGCTGCTTTAGATGCTTTTAGAAGAGCTGGATTTGAAATTCAAATTACAGAACTTGATGCAGGAAGTAAAGATTATAATACTCAAGCTGGTTATTACTACAATTTAATGAAAGCTATTTTAGATGAAAAGAAATTAGGTGCTAATATAACTGCTTTAGTATGGTGGGGATTAAGCGATGATCATTCATGGAGAGATGACAAGCCATTATTATATTCTAACTTTAACACTAAGAAACCTTCATATGATGCAGTTTTACAAGCATATTTTGATTCAGGATATAATATGACTGGAAATAATAATCCAGCACCAAATCCTGCTCCAACACAAAATGCAAAACTTTCAGATGGATGGTATTATATAAAGAATGTTAATGCTCAAAAATATTTACAAGTAGCTAATAATAGAGGCGAAGCAGGAAGTAATGTTGAACTTAGAAGTGGTAATGGTTCACAAGGACAAAGATGGTATTTAACTAATTTATCAGATGGTTATATTACTTTAAAGAGTGCATTAGGTGACTTTATGATAGATGTTAGCTATGGAGAAGATAAAGATGGAGCAAACATTGGTATTTTTAATGCATATGCAGGAGATGCTCAACAATTTGCTTTAAAACCAGTATCTAATGGAATTTATGCTATAGCAAGTAAATGTAGTAATTTAACTAAGGTTCTAGATGATGAAGGTTTAGCTACAAATGATGGTGCAAATGTATGTCAATGGAGCTATAATGGACAAACTAATCAACAATGGATTTTTGAAAAAGCAAATTAATTTTGATTGATATATCAGTATAAATTTTTAGATAAATAAGCAAAGACTACTAGATAAAATCTGGTAGTCTTATTTTATAAAATATATTAAATAACAAAAAATTCAATTATATTTGACAATTTATGTTATATAATTTTCAAGTTAATCGTTTTAAGATTAAATTTATTGATTTTACGATATGAATCTTAATTATAGATATATAACTCTATATTATTATTATTAATAAAAAAATATTTTTAGGAGGGATACAGATGAAAAGAAAAATTTTCAATCTATTTTTTGCATTTGCAATATGTATAGGTTTACTAGCTGGATTTTCAGTTTCTGCATTAGCAGTAAATCTTCCAGCTAAACCTCCAGTAGGATATGATAAAGCAGGTAAATATCCAGCTGGAAGAGTACAAAATGTAACTTATTATTCAAAGGAGACAAAGAGCAATCGTACAATGGTAGTTTATACACCACCAGGATATTCTGCAAATAAGAAGTATCCAGTTATTTATGCTATTCATGGTATCAACACAAAACCATCAACAATATTTGATTTTTGGTGTGTTGCTGCAGGTACTTTAGCAGATAACCTTATAGGTCAAGGTAAGATTCAACCTGTAATTATAGTGGCTATGGATAATAATAATGTTAACTCACACAATGAATTATTTAACAATGTTATGCCATATGCAGAATCTCACTATCCAATAATCAGAGATGCAGACCACAGAGGTATCTATGGATATTCAATGGGTGGAGGAGTTACTTTTGCAGAAGGTATGGGTAATTTAGATACATTCCATCATGTTTGCCCATCATCAGCAACACCATTTAACCATCCTTCAGATAAAGCTATGTTCACAGAAACTGCTAAGAGAAAAATAAAAACATTAGTTTTATCATGTGGAACAATAGATTGGTGTGGATTCTATAATGCTAATAAAGCATCTCATGATTACTGTGATTCTATTGGATTTAATCATTATTGGTTATCAGTTCCAGGTGGAGATCATAATGGAGAAGATGTATGGAGACCAGCAATGTACTATTTCTTACAATATGCATTTCCAGCTAAAGGGGCAACACAACCAAGTAACCCAAGCAATCCAACAAAGCCAAGTAACCCAACAACTACAACTGTTCCAGGGGAAACAGCTAAACTTTCAGATGGATGGTACTATATT
>SVCK01000051.1 GCA_015058375.1 Clostridium sp. | reverse complement strand
TCTAAAGTTTTAATAAGACTTTCCTTAGACATATAAGCAAGCATTAATACTTCGTTATTTTCAGCATCTTGAACTATTGCAGGAACAAGACCATTTCCTTTTTCAAAGTCTACCTTATCAACTTTTTTCATTATTTCTTCTTTATTCATACCAATCTCCTATAATCTTACTGATATATTCCTTTCCTTTAAATAGCCTTTAACATCTCCTACTGTTAATTCTTGATAATGGAATAACGATGCTGCAAGAGCGGCATCTGCATTAGCATCTTTAAATACATCATAAAAATGTTCAAGCTTTCCACATCCACCAGAAGCAATTACAGGAACATTAGTTATATTAGAAACAGCTTTAGTTAACTCTATGTCAAAGCCTTGCTTAGTTCCATCTGCATCCATAGAAGTTAAAAGAATTTCCCCAGCCCCAAGCTTTGTGCTTTCTTCTATCCAATTCAAGGCATCAATACCTGTATCAATTCTTCCTCCGTTAATAACTACATTCCACCCAGAATTATCTTGTCTTTTTTTTGCATCAACTGCTAATACAATACATTGATTACCAAATGTATAAGCACTTTGCTGTATAAGACTCTTATCTCTAACTGCTGCTGAATTAAGACTTATCTTATCTGCACCAGCTCTTAGTATAGTCTTAATATCCTCCATAGTTTTAAGACCACCACCTACAGTAAAAGGAATAAAAATATTTTCAGCAACCTTTTCAACAACCTGCTTCATAATCCCTCTTTCTTCATGAGTAGCTGTAATATCAAGAAAAACTAATTCATCTGCTCCTTGTTTATAATACTTTTTAGCAAGTTCAACAGGGTCACCAACTTCTTTAATTCCAACAAAGTTAATTCCTTTAACAACCTTACCAGCTCGAACATCTAGACATGGTATAATTCTTTTAGTATGCATGTTACATCTCCCCCTTTGAAAGCCTTATGGCCTCTTCTAAAGAAAGAGTTTTGGCATAAATTGCCTTTCCTGTTATTACA
This sequence comes from Clostridium sp., assembly GCA_015058375.1. Taxonomy (GTDB): domain Bacteria; phylum Bacillota; class Clostridia; order Clostridiales; family Clostridiaceae; genus Clostridium. Next base: position 6,717 of record SVCK01000051.1, on the reverse strand, counting down.
CCATAGATGTCCATTTCATTTAAATCTTTAATATTTTTAATATCTCTTATACCTCCCGAAGCAGTTATATTAATATCAACTTCATCTTTAAGATTCTTAAGCATCTCAATATTTGGTCCTTCTAAAGTGCCATCTTTACTTATATCTGTTACTATTACATTTTCAACTCCAAGTTCTTTAAGCTTTTTTACAAAATCTATATAATATAATGAACTCTTTTCAAGCCACCCTCTTGAACAAGCATATCCATCTTTGCAATCTATTCCTACAACTATTTTTCCTTTATAAGCTGTAATAGCTTTCTTAACGAGTTCCTCATCTTCTATTGCACTTGTTCCTAAGATTACTCTTGATACTCCATTGTCAATTAAATATTTAATAGTTTCAAAAGTTCTTATTCCTCCACCTACTTCAACAGGCACATTAACAGAGTTAGCAACTTTAATGATAACTTCACCATTAACAAGTTCGCCTTTCTTAGCTCCATCTAAATCTACTAAGTGAATATATTCAGCACCTAAAGTTTCAAACTTTTTAGCTGTTTCAAAAATATCTTCAGCTACTATTTCTTTTTTACTGTAGTCACCTTGATATAGTCTTACAGGCTTTCCATCTATAATATCAATTGCAGGTATAATTATCATAAAACCAACTCCTTAAAATTTTTAAGTATTTTAAGTCCATCTTCTCCGCTTTTTTCAGGGTGAAACTGTGCACCTATTACATTGTTTTTTCTTACAAGTCCAGGTATCTTTAAAGATCCATAAAAAGAATATCCAACTAAATCTTCATCACTATAATCGCATGCTACATAAGAATGAACATAATAAAAAAATGGATTTTTATTAATTCCTTTTAGCATGTCGTCTTCTCTATTTTTCTCTAAGTTATTCCATCCTATATGAGGAATTTTAACATCAGAATCTACCATCTTAGTTATATTTCCTTTTAAAAGTCCAAGCCCTTCTGTTTCTTTACCTTCATAGCCTTTTTCAAATAAAACCTGCATTCCAAGGCATATTCCTAGAAGAGGCTTTCCACTTTTAGCTTCTTCTCTTATAAAATCAACTAAATCTGCCTTTCTTAAATTATCCATACAATCCTTAAAAGCGCCTACTCCTGGAAGTATAAGCTTATCAGATTTTCTAATCTCGTCTTTATTATCTGTTATCATACATTCACAGCCTATTTTAACAAGTGCATTATAAACACTCTTTAAATTTCCCATGCCATAATCAATTATTGCAATCATTTATATAAAAGCCCCCCTTTTATAACATTCCTTTTGTAGAAGGAAGAACCATATTATTTTTATCTACAGTTTTTGCTTCATTTAAAGCCCTTCCAAGAGCCTTAAACAAAGCTTCTATCTTATGGTGATCATTTTCCCCGTATAACACTTTACTATGTAATGTTATTCCTGCATTAAATGCAAAGCTTCTAAAGAACTCCTTAGTCATTTCAGTTGAAAAAGTTCCTATACTTTCTCTTTTAAATGAACAATCAAATACTAAGAAACTTCTTCCACTTATATCTAAAGAAACTTGTGCAAGTGTTTCATCCATTGGTACAAAAAAAGTTCCATATCTCTTAATTCCTTTCTTATCACCAAGTGCTTCTAAAAAGCATTTTCCAAGTGCAATTCCTATATCTTCTACTAAATGATGATCACATACATCTAAGTCACCAGTCGCCTCAACTTCTAAATCTATTCCACTATGAAATGCTAATAATGTAAGCATATGATTAAAAAATCCAACACCTGTGTTAATATTAGCCTTACCTTTTCCATCAAGATTTAAATATAGCTTTATTTGCGTCTCTTTTGTATTTCTTTCAATTGATGCTTCTCTTTTCCCCACTATAATTCACCTCCATATGTAAATATATCTTTTATACAATCAACAAGTCTGTTATTTTCAAACCTAGAGCCAACAGTTATTCTAAAAGTATCATCATTAAAATTTCTAATAGCAATTTTATGCATTTTTAATCCTGTTAATAACGCTTTTTTATATGGTGTTCTTCCAAATATAAAATTACCTTTAGATTCGTAAAACTCTATTTCCATTGCTGCTACTTCTTCTATATGTTTAAGAACTTTATAAAGTTTTTCTCTCTCTTCTATTACATTATTACTTTTTTCCTTAACTTTTTTTACATCTTGAAGAATAACCTCAGCTACACTTTTTGAAAGTGAATTTATAGTATATGGAACTTTAAATGTTTGAAATTTTTCTATATTACTTTCAGATGATATTAAGAACCCTACTCTAATAGCAGCTAACCCCCAAGCTTTTGATAAAGTTCTTGTGACTAGCAAATTATCATATAAATGAATATTTTTTACTATGCTTCTTCCATAAAACTCATAATAAGCTTCATCAACTAAAACATACTTGTCTTTAAACTCATTTAATATTTTTTCTATCTCATTGTTTTCTAAAACTTTTCCTGTAGGATTGTTAGGATTAGAAAAAATAACGAAGTCAACATTTTCCTTTTTCCCTAATTCAATAAACTTATCTACATCTACTGTTCCATCTTTTTCTGTTTCATATTTAATTACTTCTCCACCATATATTGAAGTATAGTACTCATACATTGAAAATTCCTTTGAAAACATTAATACTTTTTTACCAGAACTTATCAATACCCCTATTACTAAACCAATCATTTCATCAGATCCATTACCTACCAAAACATTTTTTTCAGTTATACCATCAACATATTTTGAATAAAGTTCTCTAAGCTTAAGATTTTTATTATCTGGATATTTGTTTAAAGGCACTTTATTCAAAGCACCTTTTATCTCAAGCATTTTCTCTATATCAATGTTTAAATTACTTTCATTATTATCAAGTTGTATTACATTTTCACATTCACCTTCATTAAAGGAAACATATGATTTTATAGATTTCATTGCTTTAACCTCACTTTCACAGAATTTGCATGTGCAGTAAGTCCTTCCTTATTTGCTATGTTTATTATTTTTTCTCCATCTTCTTGTATAGCTCTTTCCGAGTAATATAAGAATGATGATTTTTTTATAAAACTATCTACTGAAAGCGCTGAAGAAAACCTAGCTGTACCACTAGTTGGTAAAACGTGATTAGTTCCCCCAAAGTAATCTCCTATTGGTTCAGGTGTGTTATGTCCTAAGAATATTGAGCCTGCATGTTTAACCTTTCCTAAATACTCCATAGGATTGTTAACCATAAGCTCTAAATGTTCTGGTGCTACTATATTAGAAATGTCAATGCATTCATCTATACTATCACATATAATTACCTTACCAAAAGAATTTAATGACGCCTCTATAATCTCTTTTCTTTCTAAAGTTTCTAATTGAATAGATAATTCTTTTTCTACAGCTTCATATAAATCTTTACTTGTTGTAATTAAAATAGATGATGCTAATTTATCATGTTCTGCCTGTGACATTAAATCAGCTGCCACATATCTTGAATTTGCATTTTCATCTGCAACTATTAATATTTCACTAGGTCCTGCAATCATATCTATATCAACAGTTCCAAATACCATTTTCTTTGCTGTTGCAACAAATATATTTCCAGGTCCTACTATTTTATCTACTTTTTTAATTGTTTCTGTGCCATAAGCTAAAGCAGCAACTGCTTGTGCTCCCCCAACTTTATATATTTTATCAATGCCTGCAACCTTTGCAGCTACACCTATATAAGGATTTATTCCTCCATTTTTATCTGGTGGAGTAACCATAACTATTTCAGAAACCCCTGCAACCTTTGCAGGAATTACATTCATTAAAACAGATGATGGATAAGCTGCTGTACCTCCTGGTACATATAATCCTACTGAATCTAAAGGTATAACTCTTTGTCCTAAATAAACACCCCTATCTTTATTTAAAATAAATCCTCTAGACATTTGAGCTTTATGATAATATTCGATATTTGCGTTTGCTTCTTTTAAATTTTTTACAAATTCAGTTTCAACTAGTTCAAAACATTTATCAAGTTCTTCTTCTGTAACTTGTAATTTTTCTAACTTAACCTTATCAAACTTTTCTGTATATTTTCTTAGTGCCTTATCCCCATTCTTTTTAACTTCTTTTAATATATTAGATACGGCTTCAGTTATATCCTTATTTTCTTCTTGTCTTCTTGCATTTAATTCATCAACTAAAACTTGTAAATCTTCCTTTACATTGAAAAATTTCAACATATTCTATTCACCTCAATTTATCGCTTATTACTATTTATATTTATAAAACCCCTTTAATTTTTTCTATAAATGATTGAATTTCTTCACTCTTCATTTTGAAACTTGCCTTATTCACAATAACTCTTGCACTTATATCACATATTGTATCAAAAACAATTAATCCATTTTCTTTAAGAGTAGTTCCTGTTTCCATAATGTCAACTATCGCATCACATAACCCTAATATTGGTGCGAGTTCAACTGATCCTTCTATTTTTATAATTTCAACATCCATATTCTTTTTTTTAAAATATTCTCTTGCTACTGTTGGATATTTAGTTCCTATCTTTATGTGTCCTATTTTTCTTAATACATCCTTTTCTGGAAGAGATGCTAATATAAACTTACATTTTCCTATGCCTAAATCTAAAACTTCATAATAATTATTTTCAGATTCCATTAATGTATCCTTACCCACTATTCCGATATCTGCCACCCCATGTTCAACATACGTTATTGAATCTGCAGCTTTAACTAAAAAATATTTAATATCCTCCTTAGTATCTTTAAATACTAACTTTCTTCCCTTATCTTTTAGTTCTTCAGTTCCATACATTGCTTTATCTAAAAGTTTTACAGTTTCTTTCTCCAACCTTCCTTTAGTCAATGCAATACTAATACTCATATTATTTCACCGCCTTTTCTATTTTTACTTCTTTAATATCCTTTTCAAAATGCATTTTTACAACGTTTCCTGCATTCCTTAATTCACTGCTTTTCTTAAATGCATCTACTTTATTTGTTTCATTATAGAAAATAATATAAGTTTCTTTTTCTTGTATTTCTTCATCTTTAATAATATCTAGAACTGAATCAAGATTAATTGAAAAACCAACTGCCGGTCTATCTTCTCCAAATTTTGAAATAAGTTTATCATATCTACCACCGCTTAATACTGTTGTTCCAACACCATCTACATAACCTCTAAACGTAATTCCTGTATAATAATTCACTGTTGGAACCATACCCAAATCATAATAAACAATATCTCCATATCCTAACTGTTCCAAATCTTTTGACAAGTTTTTAAGATACTCAATGCTTTCTTTCATTTCTTTATTAAAACAATATTTCTTACCCTCTTCTAAAATTTCCTTTCCCCCAAAAAGCCAAGGAAGTTTTAAAAATAATTTTCTATATCTTTCATTTAAATTTAAAGAATCTAAATATTCTTCTAATTCTTTAAGGCTTTTTCTATGAATTAATTGAGAAAGTTTTGTTTTTTCATCATAATCTAAATTTAGTTCTTCTACTGCTGAATTAAAAAATCTTACATTCCCAATTTCTAGTTTATATTTATATTTTTCTAATACGTTCAATACATCTAAAGCTGTAACTAATATCTCTAAATCAGATTTTTCCTCTACCTCACCTATAAGCTCAACTCCACAATCTGTATATTCATTTTTCTTTCCCCCAAGACTTTCATGAACTCTAAATACATTTGCACAGTATCTAAATTTTAAAGGTTCTTTAACTTCCTTAAATTTAGATGCAACAACCCTTGCTATAGGAATTGTCATATCAGGTCTTAGTGCCATTATCTTTCCTTTATTATCAAAAAATTTATACAACTCTTCTTCCCTCAAAGCTTCAAAACCTGAATTTATGGTATCGTAAAATTCTATAGTTGGTGTAATTATTTCATCATATCCCCAACTATCAAGAATCTTTTCTATATTCTTTTGTAACATTCTTTTTATCTTACATTCCTTAAGAACAATATCTCTTGTTCCTTCAGGCGTTATATACTTTTTACCCATAAGCCCCTCCTGCTTTAATAATTTAACACACTAAATCATTAAACTTTATATTATTTTATTATACCATTTTATGACTGTCAACACTTTTTAATACTTATATTGTATTTTTATTCCATTTTATTGTGTATTTTATACTTATGATTTCTTCCGAAACACAATTAAAAATTCTTCCACTGAAAGATGTATAATTTAAATTGTATATATTTTTTATGATTTTAGCTTAAGGTTTTTAGCCAAGCTTTAGTTTCTTTAAGTCTATATGAATTTCCATTCATATTAATGACATAAGATTTATGTGTTAACCTATCGGTTAAAGCAGCGGTCATAACTGGGTCTCCTAATATTTCATTCCATCTATCAAAAGCTAAATTGGTAGTAATAATTGTTGATTTTCGACCAGTTCTAAGGGATATATTCGTAAAGAGTAGCTCCGCCCCCTCCTTGTCAGAGGATATATACCCAAACTCATCAAGAATAACTAAATCATATTTTGCTAATTTATTTTGAAAAGCTCTTAAAGTCTTTGTTGATTTTAATTCTTTTAGCTGTGTAATAAATAGCGGAACTGTTAATAATCTATATTTAATGGTAATTTTAATTGATAAAATTTCTGATTAATTGTATAATCTTTATGTAAAATATTTGTTTGTTTCATATTAATATTTTACTATAAATCCTAACTTTTTTGGAAGTTAGGATTTATTTTTTG
>SVCK01000050.1 GCA_015058375.1 Clostridium sp. | reverse complement strand
TTCCACAAGAAAAGAAATATATTAGCGAAGAGAGGTGAAATTGCAATATATAAAATAATTAAAGTGAATGGAGATATTGTTATATATGAGAATAGAGAATATAACTATTTTGACTTTTTGCATATAGTTAAAAATATGAAAAAAGCAACTATTTATATATTGAATCAAAATATTTATATTAGAAAAGTAAAAATTAATTCTAATAAGATAGATGATGATGAAATTAATAACATAAAAAAATTAGAATTTGGAGATGAAGAAGAATATTTGATTCATTATGAAATTAATAAAAAGGAAAAATATCTGTATATATATGCATTGAGTGGAGGAAGGATAATTTTAGGGATATCTAAGTATTTTAAAGAGCTAAAAGTAATTCCTATACAAATGCAATATAAGAGGAAGTTTGAAAAGATTATAAAGCAAAAAAATTATCAGTGTTTATTTTCGTATCTAGGTATTTATTATTATTTTGCTGTTAAGAATGGCTATATAGAACTTAGCAATATTTATAGAGATATATCTTATGTAATGGAATTTGTAAAAAGGTTAGAAAATCCTGATATATTATATATTGAAAAGGGAATAGAGATAGATAAAGATAATATTAATATTGTGGAGGTGGGAGATATTTATAATGATAAAATACTATTTAAATAAAAATTTTATTCCTAAAGGATTTATAGAAAAGAAATATAATGAACAAAATAATAGGAATAAAAGGAGTATGTTTTTATTAGGAATTGTCACGATAGCATTTTTACCAATTGCTATTAGGTTTATAAGTAATAATATTTTTTATAAAGAAGATTATAAAATTTGTGAAGAAAAAAATAAAAATTTTAATTGTAATGATGAAAGTTTTTTTTGGTGGCTGGATATAATAAAAGATGATACGGTTGGAACATTCAATAATGTAGATGCTACTATATATGTTGATAATATGGATAAGTTTTATGAAATTTTAAAAAATAAAAATATTGAAGTTAAAAGTGTGGAGCGGTGTGATGACACAAAAATTCAAGTACAAATTTCAAAGTATACAAAAGAATAAATATGTTATTTATACATTATGCTTATCGATTGTATTGCTTTTTGAAATTTATGCATATTATTCATTGAATTATGTAAAAAATGAAGAAAAGCATGAGATACTTCAAGAAGAAAATAATATAGAATTATCTACAATTATTTATGAACTAAAGGATAAGAATCTTAATATTTTAAATATGCAAAAGATTAATGAGAATAGTTATACTTTTGAAGTTAGAGTAAAAGGAGAAAAACAAGAAGTGTATAAAGTACTTAAAAATCTTAATAATTTTACAATTATAGACTATGAATTTAACGTTGCTTCTAATAATATTGATGGAAAGGTTATATTAAGCTACAATTAAGGTTATATTTTGCTGAAAGTGCTCATAAATAATTGCAATTATTGTTATGTTCTGATAAAATAACATTGTTGTGTAATGAGAAAAAATTTACAAATATAAGTACCTCGAATAAGTGGTATTTATTATGAAACTTATACATTTGGAGGGATATTATTATGATATCAGCAGGAGATTTAAGAAAAGGTACAACTTTTGAGAACGAAGGACAAGTTTATACAGTTATAGACTTCTTACATGTAAAACCAGGAAAGGGAGCTGCATTTGTAAGAACTAAGCTAAGAAATGTAATATCTGGTTCAGTTACAGAAACAACATTTAATCCATCAGCTAAGTTCCAAGAAGCTGTTATAGAAAGAAAAGAAATGCAATATCTTTATTCAGATGGAGAATTATACTATTTCATGGATCAAGAAACTTTCGAACAAATTCCTTTAAACTATGAAAAAGTTGAAGATGCAATAAAATATTTAAAAGAAAATATGTTTGCTATAATTAAGTTCTATAAAGGAGATGCATTCTCAGTAGAAGCACCAAACTTCGTTGAATTATTAATAACTGAATGTGAACCAGGAGTAAAAGGAAATACTGCAACTAATGCATTAAAACCAGCTACATTAGAAACTGGAGCTCAAGTTAACGTACCAATGTTCGTTAATGAAGGTGATGTAATTAGAGTAGATACAAGAACTGGCGAATACATGGAAAGAATTTAATAGTTATTAAAAACTTGCTGAGTTCGTATGTGAACTTGGCAGTTTTTTTTTAAAAGTAGAATAAATTTAAAACTTTATGAAAGTTATATAAAGTTCGTATAATAACTTGAAGGAAGTGTTTATATGAAGAAAATAAAAAATCAAATACAAAATTTAAAAGATACTATATCAAAAATAGAAAATGATGAATATAAGAGTGTTTTTCAAGATATAGCAAATATTTTAAACGATTTATCATCAAAAGTTGAAGATGTTATGGTTAATGAAGCAGTACTTGCTGAAAACTTTAAATATATGGATGATGATATTTCTAATTTACAAGAAGAATTATTTGAAGAAGTTTCTATTGATGATTTAGATATGATGGAAGAACAATATAAGGAAATACAATGTAAAAATTGTGGAAAAACAATATTTATTGAAGAGGCAGCACTTCAAGAAAATAAAGAAATACCGTGTCCGTATTGTAATAAAAATATTATTTAAAATACTGCCGTACTTTTTAGTACGGCAGTATTTTTTTATTGTACGCAAAGAAGCAATGGCTTGTATTAACATAGTAAAGTTTTGTGATTAGGAAATTATAAATTAAGTAATAATTTACATATTAGAAAAATAGAAATTTAATAAGCATAAAACTTTTGAGGAGGAAGTGGTGTTGTTATGGATGAGTTGGAAAAGATATTTTCAGAAGGAATATTAAAGTTCATTTCTGAATATCTTAAAAGTAGTTTACTACAGGAAATTAGAATAAGAAGTGAAAAACCATTAATAGTACTGGATGAAAAAGGTGAACATGTACTTAAGTATATAGTATCTAAAGAAGATGTTAAATACATTTTGCAGAGAATATCTAATTATTCTTTATATGCTTGTGAAGAAGATATAAAACAAGGATTCATTACAATAAAGGGAGGGCATAGAGTAGGGCTGGCAGGAGAATGTGTAATGGAAAATGGGAAAATAAAGACTATAAAAAATATTGCATCTTTAAATATAAGAATTTGTAGGCAAATAAAAGGATGTTCAAAAGAAGTGATTAGATATATTTATAGCAATGAAATAATTTATAATACAATGATAATTTCTCCTCCTAAATGTGGGAAAACCACTATTTTAAGAGATATAGCAAGGATTTTATCAGAAGGAGGAAAAAAAGTTTGTATTATAGATGAGAGAAGCGAGGTTGCAGCTTGTTATAAAGGAATACCACAAATGGATGTTGGAATCAGAACTGACGTTTTAGATAATTGTCTAAAGAGTGAAGGTATGATTATGGCTATAAGATCGTTATCTCCAGAGGTTATTATTTGTGATGAAATAGGAACGAGTAATGATGTTGATGCTATATTTAGTGCATTTAATTCAGGAGTTAATGTTATAGTTACTATTCATGGAGAAAGTATTGAAGATTTATATAATAGAAAAGTTTTCTGTGAAATGATAAATAATAACATTTTAAAGAGAGTAATTATACTTGGTACAAGCAGAGGAGTAGGGACTATAGAAAGGGTATATTCTTTAGAAGGGGGAATTAAAAAATGCTTAAAATTATAAGTATACTTTTAATTTTTCTATTATGCAGTATTTTAGGTTTTTTATATAGCGAGAGATTTAAAAATAGATATTATCAGCTTAAAGCTATTTATAAAACAGTTACTCTTTTACAGAATGAAGTTGTATTTAGTAATACTGTTCTTCCTGAAGCTTTTGAAGAGGTTTCAGAAAAGTGTAATAAACCGCTAAATAAAGTTTTAAAGCATGTGTCAATGGATTTATATAGTGGTGTTGATATGGATGTTTATTGTTGCTTTAAGAGAGTGTATGAAGAGTTTAAAGATGAATTCTTTTTATTAAAAGAAGATATAAGTATTATTGAAGATTTTGTGAAATCACTTGGAGAATCAGGAGTATATGGACAAGAGAAAATATTTAATTTATGTTTAGAAAACTTGAGAATAAATATAGATGAAGCTTTTGAGGATTGTAAGAAGAATACAAAGCTGTATAAATATTTAGGTATATGTGTAGGAGCAATGATATCAATATTATTATTATAAGTAAGGGGGAATAAAAAGGGATGCTAGATTTAAGTATACTTTTTAAAATAGGTGGAGCTGGTATTGTTTTAGTAATTTTAGATAAAGTATTAACCAGCAGTGGAAAATCTGAAATAGCAACAATGACAAACATTGCAGGAATTGTAATAATTCTTATTATGATAATTTCATTGATAAGTGATTTATTCAATACTGTAAAAACAATGTTTATGTTTTAGAGGCGTAAATATGCTAATCCTAAAAGTAGTCTCCTTTATTTTTGTAGCTTTGTTTTTATATCTATTTTTTAAGGATAAAAGATCAGATTTGTCTATACTTATTATGCTTGCAGCTGGAGTTGTTGTTTTTATTTTTTGTTTAGGTCAGATATCACAAATATTAGTTTTTTTAAAAACAATTTCAGAAAAAGCAGGCATAGATATTGTTTATTTAGGAATAGTTTTGAAGATATTAGCTATAGCATATATAGCTTCTTTTGCAAGTGAAATATGTAAGGATGCAGGTGCTGGAAGTCTAGCTTCTAAAGTGGAATTTGCAGGGAAAATATTTATATTAGTTTTAGCAATTCCGATACTTATGGCAGTACTAGATTCTATATTACAAATAATGTAGGGGTACGTAATGAAATATTATAAAAAGATCATAATCTTAATATTAATGAGTCTTCTGATATTTATTTCTATACCAACTTGTGTAAAAAGCAAGGAAGAGATAAAAGATGGAGAGAATACTACTGTTCAGGATGATAAGATTTATGAAACAACTGAACAAGGACTTGAAAAATTATATGACTATATAAACAAAAGAAAAACAGATATAGAACTTATGAATGAATTGGAACCTTCAGAATATGTGAAAAGTTATATTAAAAATGGGAAGGGCAACATTACAGTAGGGGAAATAGGCAAAGCATTGATTAGCTTATTATTTAAAGAAGTTAATAGTGTGTTTGCTTTGGCTATATCCATAGTTGCAATAGCACTTATATGCTCACTTTTAAAAAATCTTCAAGGAGCTTTTAGCAGTAAGGGAGTATCAGAAATTGCTTTTTATGCATGTTACTCAATTATTATTATGATACTTTCGAGAAGTTTTTTAATTGCAATATCTGTTGCTAAAGATGTGATTATGGATGTATCAGATTTTATGTCTGCAATTCTTCCTATTCTTGTAACTATGGTATCTTTAGCAGGTGGTATAACGCAAGCTGCAACTATAGATCCAATAGTAATGGGAGCTGTTATAGTGGTACCAAGAATATATAGTAGTATTATAATTCCATTAATTTTGATAAGTTTTGTTCTTCAATTTACAAATAATCTTTCAGAAGAACATAAAATAAATAACTTATGTAAGATGGTAAAGCAGTGGATAGTTTGGTTTCAAGGCATTATAATAACTGTTTTTATTGCACTTTTAACTATTAGAGGAATAACGTCTAATACTATAGATGCTGTAACATTGAAAACAACTAAATTTGCGGTAGATAATTTTGTTCCTATAGTTGGTAAGGCTTTTTCAGATGCTATAAGTTCTGTGGCTGCTTATTCTTTAATAATTAAAAATGCGGTTAGTGGAGTAGGATTATTGGTAATTATATTGATAATTTTGTATCCAATATTAAAAATAGTTTTAATGTCTTTTATATATAAGATAGCAGCTTCTTTAGTTGAACCTATCAGTGATAAGCGAATAACAAGTACAATTGCAGCAGCAGGAGATTCACTAATATTGTTATTGTCATGTGTCTTGGCTGTAAGTTTAATGTTTTTTGTAGTTATAGCTATTATGGCCAATGCAGGTAAATTTATTGTAGGAGGATAATTGATTTTATGGAGGTGTTAAAAGAATTTGTAGTATGTCTTGTTACAACAATAATATTTATTACTGCTATAGAACTTGTAGGACCAGATAATGAGATGAAGAAATACTTGAAATTTGTTCTTGGGCTTATACTTGTTGCTGTTATTTTAAATCCAGTTATAGATTTTTTGACAAAAGGAGAGGGATATTTAAGTAAAGCTGTTGATAGTTATACAAATAAGATATCAGGTGAAATAGAAGAAAATAGTAAAGATACTAGCAAGCAAAATAATGACATGCGTAAAAAGAACTTTAAGGAAAATTTTGATAAAAACTGCGAAAGTGCTTTGAATAAAAAATTTGAAGATTATA
>SVCK01000049.1 GCA_015058375.1 Clostridium sp. | reverse complement strand
GAAAAAAATGTACAAGGAAGCCATTAACTTATTATCTAAAGAAGAAAGAGAATTATTAAAATATGTATATATTAAAAACAATAGTTTAAAGCAATTTGCAACTATGAAGAATATTTCTTACTCTACTCTTTGTAAAAGAAAGGCAAGAATAAAGAGGACATTAAAACAATATATTGAGAAGAGGGAAAATGAATGATTATGTAAAACCTTTATATACTGCACAACAAAAAAGCTCTGAGAAATGTATTATCAGAGCTTTTTAATATTTATTGTTCTATACCGACTCTTGCATTTATTCCGTTATCAAAAGGATGTTTTATCTTCTTAATTTCTGAAATATAATCTGCAATTTCTATAAGTTCTGGTTTTGGATCTCTTCCTGTCATAACTATTTCTATATTATCAGGTCTATTTTTTAAAAAGTATAATACTTTATCATAATCAACTACATTTAAATTAATAGCAGCCATAATTTCATCTAGAACAAGCACATCACATTTTCCTAGCTTACATAAATCTATACATTTATCAAGCATATCATTGTGCATATTTTTAATTTTTTCAATTTCTCTTTCACTTAATTGATTTATAAAGCCATTTACTCCTTCTTTTGAGACATAAGTTAAATTATCTAGAGCTTTTAATATATTAAGTTCAGAGCTTTTGCCAGATTTTAAAAATTGGCAAAAGACTACCTTAAGCCCAGCCCCTAAAGCGCGTATAATTAATCCTATAGAAGACGTTGTTTTACCTTTACCATCTCCAGTATATATATGAACAAGTCCTAATTCATTTTTCATAATAGTATCTCCCTACTAAATTATAATTTATCTAATTCATCTTTATATTTGATAAATAGTTCTGTCGAATACATTTTTAAACCAGGATTATCACGAACTATCCTCCACAAATATGCAGCAGCTTTCATGTTTTTAGGATAATTTGAAATACTTTCATCATTAAAAAAATCCCTAACAAAATTATTCCATTGATACGTTTTTTCTTCAGCATTTTGGATACTTTGATTAACAGTAGAACTTTTTTTATTTTGCGATTTTTTCAGATTATTATTCTTTCTTTCTTCATATATTTTAATCAAATCTCGTACTGTCATTTCTAAATCATTTTCTTCCTCTGCCTTTCTTAAAGCAACGGCCATATCTTTGGTAAAAGAAAACTTTTCAACATTAAAATATTCTGCAAAAAACTTTCTTGCAACATTGTCAAATTTAAATCCATCTTCAATAAGTTTTGTATCTAAAGTTATCATTCCATCAGTAAGTATTTTATTCTTTCTTATTTTAGAAGAATTAGCTCGTTTATTTGATGGCTCTTTTCCTGACAAAAAGTCTATGATATAACTTTGTAGCTCAGCTTTAGTTCCTTGTGAAGGAAGTTCATATTTCCTACAAATTTTTTCCAATTCAGTCTTATACCAATAATGTTTTTTAAATTCTTCAACTGATAAATTTTTTGTAAATAACGGTCTATTGTTCATTAATTATAAGGTAATAAATATTACCAATCTCACTCCTTTTTTTAATACAATTATTACTATTTAAGTGTTCTAATAAAGTATACTCTCTATTATTTTTAATATCAATTTTTGCTATCATTGATACATTCAAAAACTATTCTAAATTCAGTTAACTCTTTAGAACTTGCAACATTTATATGTCCATTATATTTTTTAACTAATTCTTTTACGATACTTAATCCAAATCCATGTCCTTTTTCTGTATTATCCTTTGTAGTAAAGCCTGTCTTAAAAATATCTAGCAGTATACTTTTAGGAATTTCAGGTCCATCATTTTGTATTAAAATTATCACTTTATCTTCTAATTGATAAGATTTAGCAAAAATATTACCTTTACCTTCCATAGCGTCAACTGCATTACTTACAATGTTTGATAAAACTCTAAACAATTCAAGCTCTGGAATAACTAATTTATGTAAATCTGCTCTTTCTTCTATAGTCACCTTAATATCATTACTCTTAACAGCCGTTTCTAAAGCTAAATATAAAATAGAATTAGATTTTTGTAGATTTATATTATTAGAATATTTACTATTATCTATTACATCTTTTAATGCACTCTTTAAATCATCATATCTATTCATTAAACAAAGACCATAAAAATAAGAAATTTGAGCCCCATAATCATGCTTTATCTTTCTTAATTGATTGTTATTATCTTTTAAATTATTATTTAACTTATCAATTTCATGACTTTTAGAAGCTATCTTTATTATGTAAAATAATACAAAAATTATAACTAAAACAAACCATACATTTAAAATATTTTTCAATGTTTTATTATTGAATCCTAAAATAAAATTATTACTTACACAAAAAACATTCTGAAATATATATATTATTGCCATAAATATAATTACACGATTGCTTTCATCTAGTATTAAGCTATATAATCTAACCATTTTATCAATGTATTTTAATAGTAAAATTGCAATTAAAGCTCGAATAAATACTATTATACAAAACAAGCAAAAGTAACCAGTTTGTGTTGTGCCTTTCTCAATAAACATATTACAAAAACTATCTTGCATTATTAATGTAATCCAACATTGGTTAATTCTTATTACAAATGTACATATTAACGCCTTTTTTAAGTTTTTTCTATAAGCTATACATATTATAAGAAAAAGTAACACTTGACTTATTATAAGTTTTACAAATTTAGAATCAAAAAAATTTGAAAATGGATTACAAGTTTCAATTGCAATTAACACAAAAACTATGATCAAACTTCTTTTATTTATTTTTTTATCATTACAAAAATAGTTTGGCGTATAAGAAAATAAAAATGCTTCTAATATAGTCAGCATTCCATCTAACAAACTAATTATTACATTCAATATAATCACCCAATCTTTTTCTTATTTATTACATATATATTATATTTTAGAAATATTTTTGTTTCAATAACAATGCGAATATATTTTTGCATCTTTTCTATTTATTGTATTTAAAAATGATTCTAAATTCAGTTAATTCTTCAGAACTTGCAACATTTATCTGTCCATCATATCTTTCAACTAATTCTTTTACGATACTTAGCCCAAATCCATGTCTTTTCTCTGTATTATTCTTTGTTGTAAAGCCTGTCTTAAAAATATTTAGTAATACATCTTTGGGAATTTCAGGTCCATCATTTTGTATTAAAATTATAACTTCTTCTTCTAATTGATAAGATTTAGCAAATATATTTCCTTGTCCTTCCATAGCTTCAACTGCATTAGTTATTATATTAGATAAAACTCTAAACAATTCAAGTTCTGGAATAACTAATTTATGTAAATCCGTTCTTTCTTCGATAGTAACCTTAATATCGTTACTATTAACAGCTGTTTCTAAAGCTAAATACAAAATAGAATTACACTGTTCAAGATTAACGTTATTACAATACTTACTCTTATCTATTACATTTTTTAATGCACTTTCCAAATCATCATATCTATCCATTAAACAAAGACCATAAAAATAAGAAATCTGTGCTCCATAATCATGCTTTATCTTTCTTAATTGATTGTTATTATCTTTCAAATTATCATTTAATTTAATAATTTTGCGACTTTTAGATACTATTTTTGTTATTTGTTGTTTGATGTTTTTCCCTTATTGTTACATATATATTATATTTTAGAATATTTTTCGTTTCAATAACAATATAAATATATTTTGCACAATCTTCTATTTGTTATAGTAATTTTAAGAAACAATTTTTATGATAAGAAAAGAGGTAATGAATTAAAAAATTTGATATTATATAATGATTCGGAAAAATGTTATCTGTATGCCATTGCTTGTATAGAATCTTTCTATTTTTAAATAAAGAAGAAATCTATACCCGAAGAATTAAAAAAAAATGACTCCTAAATAAATTTAGAAATCATTTTTTATTAGTTTCCTCTATTCATTCACTTTTATGACTGGAAATAAAATTTATTTTGATGCAACAATTTCATCATATTAATTAAGCTTAGTCCATCTTCTAGCTACATAGTGCTTATTAATATAGTCTGCTTTACTCTCTGTTGATTCCTTTGCAACAGGTGGAGTTTGTTGTAATATTACCATCATGGTTTTATCAGCGTTTGCCCATCCTTTAAATAAAACTACATGATCACCAGCCTTATTTAAAATATCTCCTGGTTGTAACTCATCATATGTTATTTGTGATGATACATTTGGTAATGAGCTAGTTGTCTGTCTGTCTATTCCCCATGCATAACTTACAAATCCACTACAATCATTTCCATATATAGGTCCATATCTCAACTCATTTTTACTGTTTTTTCCGGAATATTTCCAATTTTCTGATGTATTTATATGTTTCATAAAAGAAGTTACATTTTGCCAACCATGTTGAGTATAAGGCATTCCTTTATATTTTTGACCTTTTTTAAAATATGTATTGTCACTTGCTGACCATTTTGGAAAATCACATGGAGCTGTCCATTCCATATCAACCATATCTTGTGCCCTATCTATAATTTCTGATCTAAGTTTCTTTTTTTCCTCTTCAGTAAGATTACCTGATGGTGTTGTTGGATTAGTAGGTGTTGTTGGATTAGTAGGTGTTGTTGGAGCAGTAAATGTAACATAATCAGCACTTACATATCCAAAACCACCATTAAACTTAATTTTATACCACTTATTATCAGTAGTTTTAGCAACTATATCAATCTTTGTATTATTACCTAATTTACCTAATGATTCAGCTTCTGTACTTGGACTCTTTCTTACATTTAAAGTAGTAGTTACTTTAACATAGCCTGTCTTAGTGAAGGCAGTTTCTGTAACTACTGGAGCAGGAGCAGTAAATGTAACATAATCAGCACTTACATATCCAAAACCACCATTAAACTTAATTTTATACCACTTATTATCAGTAGTTTTAGCAACTATATCAATCTTTGTATTATTACCTAATTT
>SVCK01000048.1 GCA_015058375.1 Clostridium sp. | reverse complement strand
TCTTAGAAGATCACTTGGAATAGTTCTTCAAGATACACATCTTTTTACTGGAACTATTGCTGATAATATAAGATATGGTAAATTAGATGCAACAGATGAAGAGGTTAGAAGTGCGGCTAAACTTGCTAATGCACATCTTTTCATAAAGCATTTACCTAACGGCTATGATACTATGATTACTGGAGATGGAGCTAATCTTTCTCAAGGTCAAAGACAGCTTTTAGCAATAGCAAGAGCAGCTATATTAGATCCACCTGTTTTAATATTAGATGAAGCTACTTCAAGTATAGATACTAGAACTGAAGCTATTGTTCAAGAGGGAATGGATAAGCTTATGGAAGGAAGGACTGTATTTGTAATAGCTCATAGGCTATCTACTGTTAAAAATTCAGATGTTATCATGGTTCTTGAAGATGGAAGAATTATTGAAAGAGGAAGTCATGATTCATTGATTGAACAGAGGGGTAAATATTATCAATTATATACTGGAGCTTTTGAATTAAGCTAAAATTAAATTTAAAAGGAACCAACTTATGTTCTGTGTGACCTCCAAAAGTCTAACTTTTGGGGGCCATTCAGTTTAAAGAGTGGTTCCTTATTTTTTATATAGGAGATAATTTAATGGAGGCTTGAATTGGATAATTTGCTAATTGCAAAATTTTTGTACTATTATTAGTTAGAACTAATTGCTCTGAATCATTATCTATATAAATAGCTGTTTGACTATGAATTTTAGTTGGAAGTATTTCGGGAGCGTAGAAATTATAAACAGTATTTGTAGTTAAATTTTTTATTGCTACATTTATATAAGTGCCGTCATCACAAGTACAGTCTGAGGTGCCACTTCCATCTAGATTTAATTCAAAGTAAAAATTGTAATAGCCTTTTTTTAATATTGTTATAATGCCTGTTTCAGTATCATAGAAAGCAGTATCATAATCTATAGCTTCTATTTCATTCATTATTATGTTGTCATCGCTAACAATTTGAACTGCTTGTTTATCAGTGCAATTAGCAGAAAGAGTAGGTGGGGTTATACGCTTGCAACTTCTTTTGGTATATTGAATAAGCATTTTGGGAGAATATTGAAGTTGGTTTTTTGGTAATACCATCATAAAATCAGATGTTGTTACTGAAATATTGATGCCATAATTGTTTAAACAACTATAAACACAGTTATATACAAATTCAGTCATGTCAACTGTAATGAATTTTTGCTCGATTTCTGTTCTTGTTATATTTGTGGTTGAGTAAACGTCTGATGCTGGCATAGTGTTCCAAGTTATAGTATCATAACAAAAATCTTCTGTATTATAGTTGATTACAAGTTCTTTAGAAGAATCTATAGAATCAATTTCATAAAGATGAAGAGGAAGTATAAGATGGGCACTATGAATAATAATGTCTGAAGCTTCAAATAAATCAAAATTGAAATCAATAAATGTTATGCAGTAAGAATTTATATTATCTATATTATAATTGCTTACAGTTGCATAATCTAAAGAACTGAAATTTCTATCTGTTTCAATATTGCTTATGAATGTGGAGTTATTTTGCTCAAGTAAAATAGTATTCATAGACAAAGTTCTCCTTTCTTAAGTGATTTTTTTAAAATTAGTATAAGTATTTATTTAAATAAAGAATGAGGATAATCTGCCTTATATAAAGGCAGATTAATCCAGATTTTGTTTTAAAGTTCAACAATTCTTATTGAAGCTTGAATTCCTATATTAGATAAAGTTATTGTGGTTGGAGTGGAATCAGGAGCAGTACTAGCATTTACAAGATTAACAACATAAGGATCATCAGCAGTTGCTGAAGATACATTTATAAGAGCACTTCCATATACAGTGTATTGAGTTATTACAGGACTTTCGCTAGTTCCAATTACAGTAGTTGTTTCGTCATTTATATTTACTAAATTGAATTTTAAAGAAGATGCATTTAAAGAACCTTGTAAAGATATACTCCAATCTACAATATATTTTCCAGGAGTAGTTATATTAATTACACCATCAGTATTAGTTATTAAATTATTGAATTGGCATGATGTAGTATCAAAAGGAATTATACTACCACCATCAATGTTTGTACCAGCACTATCTGTCAAGTAAAGATTAATACCAGAAGTAGATGGATTAAGTGATACTATGCTAATTCCAGCACTTACATTAACACTGTCAGCAAGCACTATACTATCATTTGATCTATTGATTAATTGAAAAGAAAGTGAATTACTTGCTCTAATAATAGCACTTCCAGAAATTTGACCAGTTTTCATGCTATTAGTAGAAGGATATTCTATTGGTTCTGTATCAGAAGTTACTAGAGAAATTGTAGGATCAGTAGTTCCTAGTCCAGTCTTTATAGTTACATACCAATAAACATAGTAATCTCCACCAGCTGATAATGTGAAAGTTCCATTATTATAACTTATAGATGAATTATAATTTACAACTACAGTATTAAAATCTATAGCTCCATCTTTTGCTACAGTTCCTCCACCTAGTCTTTGACTTTGATATCCGAAATTCATAACATTATCCTCCTATTGTTAAAAAAACTTAAAAAATTAAAAGTTTCTAATAATAGTATATTTAGGAATAAGTTGTATTGTTAATTGATATAACAAAATTTGATAAAAGTTTAATAAATATTACAAGATAGTTATTGAAATAAAAATATTTCTAAAATATAATATATATGTAATAAATAAACAAAAATAAAAGAAAAATGGAAACAAAAAATAGAAAAAGGGATTGAGATGATGATAGCTGGGTTTGTATTGGATACAATAATAACTGTATTAGAGAGTTTTTTATTTTCTTATTCAGTAAATTATTTTTGTAATGATAAAAAGATAGATAAAAAAAAGTTGATTATAACGTTTATATTACTTGTGACTATAACTTCTTTACCAATTTTGAAGAGTTTTAAAGTTGTATGGATAAGTCACATAATGAGTTATGTATTATTGTTTATTATAGTTGGAATAGTTTATAGAAAAGACTTGAAAAAAGCGCTAATATGTATGCTTGTTCTAGAATTGATTATACTTTCTATCACAACTATAGTTAGAAATAATTTTTATAATATTTTTATGGTGAGACATGTATTCCGACATAGTCGTTTATATTTGCTATGTGTAGTTGGATTTTTTAGAGCTGTTTCTGCAATTTTACAAATAAAATATATTGATAAAATGTGTTTATTATATAAAACAATATTAGATGAAGGCAATTATTTATTTATATTTATTATAATATTATTTGCATGGAGTGATTTATTTAACATAAGTGATAATTATATGTGTGGGTTAAATAATGAAAGTTTGAAAAGTATGTTAAATGTATGGTTTCTTTTATTTTTGGTTTTTGCATTATTGTATATAATAAAAATATCTTCTAAAAGTCGTGAAATTGGTAAGCTGAATTCTGATTTACAAGACAATAACAATAAATTAAGAAAAATAAAACATGACTATGGTGCACAAATTTCTTATTTTTATGGTCTTTGCTTAATGAAAAGACAGGATGATTTGAAAAGTGCATTAAAAGAGGTAATAGATAGAACTAAGTATTCTAATAATATTAGTTTACAAAAATGTGATTCTATTTTACATTTGGCTTTAGAAATGGCTGTTAGGAGTACGGATGTTAATGTTACTATGGAAGAAATGGCGAATTTACATAAATTAGTTATCCCAGAGATTGAACTATTTAGAATTTTATCTAATATTGCAAGTAATGCAGTTGAAGCTATGCAAGGAAAAGGAAATATATTTGCTAAATCTTATCAATTGGAAGATCAAGTTATAATTTTAATACAAAATGATGGACCTGAAATTCCTAAGGATATGTTACTAAATATTTTTAAAACAGGTTTTACAACAAAGGATAATACAGAGAAAGGACATGGATTTGGATTAAGCATTGTAAAAGAACTAGTTGAAAAATATGATGGACAGATAAGTGTTGCAAGTTCTGAAGAATTAACTGAATTTAGAATAGTTTTTAAATGTAATAAGTAATAACTTTTGTGGTAAATAAGAATATTTTTAATAAAATATAGACAAATTGGAATATATTTGATACACTAAATTTGTAGGTACAAATTAATAGCACTTATATAATTTTAAATAAAGAGGAGGATGGAAATGTATTTTGAAGAGAAAAAAGGATTTCCAGATGACTTTCTATGGGGAAGTGCTTCAGCAGCATATCAAGTAGAAGGAGCAGCTGAAGAAGATGGAAAAGGAAGAAGTATATGGGATAATTTCGTTAGAATTCCTGGTAAGACTTTTAAGGCAACAACAGGAGATGTAGCAGTAGATCATTACCACAGATATAAAGAAGATATAGCTTTAATGGCAGAAATGGGATTAAAGACTTATAGATTCTCAATTGCTTGGTCAAGAATATATCCAGAAG
>SVCK01000047.1 GCA_015058375.1 Clostridium sp. | reverse complement strand
TGTAATCAAAATTGGTATTATTTTTTCTTGTCATAAAAATTCCTCCTTAAAACCATAAGAATATTATTCCAAATATACCAACTGAATATACAAAAAAGACAGTAGGTAGATTTGGATTTACACAAATCTACTTACTGTCCCACTGTGTGAAATTTTTTTATATTATATATTCATTTCACACAGTCAAATCATTATCACCATATAAGCTGCGTTTTTTTGCCACAGCTATAAAATCCAAGCCTTTTATATAAATTTTCTGCCTTTCCATTTTGCTCACAAATCAAATAAGTATATTCTACTCCTCTTTCGCAATTTTCCTCTAATATAGTTCTTATCATATTAGCGCCTAAACCTTTACATCTATATTTTTTAAGTATCACTACCTCTTCTATCTTACATATATTATCCTTTCTAAGCACCTCACAAGCTCCTACTGGCTTTTCTTCATAATAACATATATATGATTCTAAATTATTATTAGCATCTTTATAAGCCTTTATCTTTCTCTTTATTCTATAAAGTGCATATGACCTTCCTAAAATTTCCCCATTATCTTTAACATTAATATCTAATATTTTTTTAAACTCTTCTTTTTTTTCAGCCTTCTTAATAAATGCATATTCAATTTGATTCATATTTTTAAATTTTTGGCTTTCTATTACAAAATAATTAAACACATCAATTCTTTTTGGTTTCCTTATAAATTTTTTAATTATATCCTTAGAAACTTCTTTATTTATTTCAAAATTCAAAAAATCTTTCTTCCTAGTATTTAAAAATTTAATTTCCCTATTTATAAGTGTAATTAGTTTTTCATCACTTATATCATTTTTTAATATTGATACATTACTTGTATAAGTATCTCTAAACTCTTCATCTTTAAACTCTATATGATTTTCAAAATTTTTTTCCTTCGAAAAACATCTAACATACTCTAATTCTACATTCTTCAACTCATTAATCATAAAATTATGTCCACCTTATTTTTTGCTCATAATAATTAAATATATTTTACCATATATTTAATTTAAAAAGAGGCATATTTATTGTTAACTGTGACAAACTATTAAAGACCTTACTAAAAACCTACAGGAGATAATTTCAAAAACCAAAAAACTAAAGTTCCATAAGTAAGGACTCAAAAAAGTCCTAAAACACAAACAACCATACTAGCTTATAAAAACTAGTATGGTTGTTTCTCTTCTAATATGTCTTTTTCCATAATGATGGACTAAATAAAATAATCATAGGATATATTTCTAGTCTTCCTGCAAGCATGCAAAAAGATAATACTAATTTGCTTAAATTAGAAAAGTCAGAAAAATTTCCAACTGGTCCTACCATTTCTAATCCTGGTCCTATATTACTTAAAGTCGTTATAACAGCTGTAGTAGTCGTTACCAAATCAAATCCATCAAAAGCCAATATGAATAATGCAATTATGGCTATTACTCCATAGGCTGTAATAAATAAAAATACACCTGATATAGTTTCTTCTTCAATTACTTTTCCATCTATTTTTACACTTTGAATTCTTTTTGGATGCAATATCTTATTTATTTCTCTTTTTATAGCCTTCATCATAATTACTATTCTGATAGTTTTTATACCACCACCAGTTGAACCAGCCATTGCTCCAACTAACATTAAAAATACTATAATCATTTTACTTACTGTAGGCCATAAATTAAAATCTGCTGTTGCATATCCTGTAGAAGTAACAATTGATGCTACTTGAAAAAAGCTTGTTCTTATTGCTACTTGAAAATTGCGTCCATAAAAATTATAAATATTACTTGTAATTAATATAACAGCCGATACGATTATTAAGAAATAATACTTTAATTCCTCATTTTTTAATGCATTTTTTATATTACCTTTTAAAACTTGATAATATAAAGCAAAATTCACACCAAATATAAGCATAAAGATTGTAATAATCCATTCAACTGCTGGACTTTTAAACGCTGCAACACTTGCATTCATATTAGAAAATCCTCCGGTACCTGCTGTACCTAAAGCGTGTATTACGGCATCATACAAAGACATGCCTGCAATTCTTAGCAATATTGTTTCTGCCAATGTCAACACGAAATATATTATGTAAAGAATTTTAGCTGTTTCCTTTATCTTAGGAACTATCTTGCCTGGATTTGGCCCTGGACTTTCAGCTTTCAAAAGATGAATTGTACTTGAGCCTAGAGAAGGTATAAGCGCAATCATAAATATTAATACTCCCATTCCTCCTATCCAGTGAGTAAAACTTCTCCAAAATAAAATACTCTTAGATAAATGTTCTATTTCTGTAAGTATAGTTGCTCCAGTAGTAGTAAATCCTGATACAGTTTCAAAAAATGCATCTATAAATGATGGTATAAAACCACTTATTACAAAAGGAATTGAACCTATAATAGAAATTACAATCCATACAATCCCTACTGTTATAAATCCTTCCTTAGCATACATCTGTTGTTTTTGAATTTTAATTCTTGTAAGGAAAAATTGTAATACTCCTGATATTAAAATTGTTATCATAAACGGAGCAACATCTTCACCATCATATACAGCTACTAAAAAAGGAATAAATAAAAACATTGTTTCATACTTAAGCACATTTCCTATTATTTTAAGTGCTAATTTGTAATTCATTACTTCTTTGCACCTCCAAGGAAAATTTCATTTATATCTAATAATGTGTGATCTTTAGTAACTACAATTACTCTATCTCCAAAATTTAAGCAGTCATCTCCTGTAGGAATTATTATTTTCCCATTTCTAACTATAACTGCAACAATACAATCCTCATCAAATTCAATATCTTTCAACTTAACATCAATATATTTTGTATTATTACCAACAATAAATTCTACTGCTTCTGCATGATCATTACATATCTTAAATATATTTTCTATAGAACATCTTCTAGCACTTTTTAGTCCTCTTACATAACTTATTATCTTATTTGATGTAATAAACTTAGGACTTACAACTGAATTTATTCCAACATCATCAGCTACTTCAGTATAGTTATCTCTTGTTATCTTAGTTATTATATTTTTAACCTTTTGATTAGCTGCAAATAATGATGCTATTAAATTATCCTCATCTCTGCTTGTTAGTGCTACAAAACTGTCCATTTCAGGAAGACTCTCAGATAATAAAAGGTCTTGATCCATTCCATCTCCATTAATAATTATGCACTGTGGAAGAAGCTCTGTAAGTTCTTTGCACTTTTCATTTTTTCTTTCTATTATTTTGCAATTAACGCCGTATTCATTTATTATTTTAGCCAGATAATAACTTATCTTTCCTCCTCCAATAATCATGAAATTCTTAATTTTCTTTTTAAATTTTCCAAGTTTTTTAAAGAAGTTTTGAATATTTCTCTCTTCTCCAATAACATATACTCTATCATCTTGTCTAATAACAAAATCACCATTTGGAATGATAACCTCGTCATCTCTCTCTATACCACAAAATAGTACTTTTCCCCTTAAGAAGTCAATATCACATATTCTTTGATTTACAAGAACACTATCATTAACTCTAAATCCTATTAAATCAACTTTTCCTTTAGCAAAACTATCTATGCTACATACTGAAGGAAACTTTATAAGCCTTGAAATTTCATAAGCAGTTTCCTTTTCTGGATTAATAACCAAATCAATTCCTACTGCTTTAGTTAAAAGTGTTATATCCTCATCATAGTCAGGATTTCTAACTCTTGCTACAGTATATTTAACTCCTAATTTTTTAGCTGCAAGACATGAAAGCATATTAAGTTCATCACTATTAGTTACTGAAATTAAAAGATCTGCTTCCCTTATTCCAGCTTCATTTAAAACCTTAAAGTTTGTGCAATTCCCCTTTATGCACATAACATCAAGATTATTTGCAATCCTTTCAAGAGCAATATCTTTATTGTCGATTATTGTTATATTATCATCTTCACCTGATAAGTACTTTGCTAAAGTATAACCTACTTTACCTGCACCAACTATAATAATATTCATTTTTATGTCTCCTTGTAATACATTAACTTATTATTATTGCGTATTTTACATTATACATTATACACCTCTTTATCTCAATTTTAATAAAAGCTTTTATTTTTTGTTTATCTATTGATTAACACATAATACGACTTCATTTACAGTTTTCCACACTTGCGTAAAAATAATTTGTATTTTTTTGTGTTTTTTCGTATTTGTAACAATTTGCAAAAGCATTAAATATTATATATAAAAGTAATAATATCCAACGAATAGAGGTGACTAAATGCATCCATTAATAAATATACTTTTAAGCACTATGATGAATGGCGGTATGATGGGAAACAATATGAATGGCAATCCTCTTATGAACATGTTAATGGGAGGTATGAATAATAACAACATGATGAATAATAATAACATGATGAATGGCAATAACATTATGGAAAATAATCCTTTATTAAATATGCTTATGGGCGGAATGAATCCTAATATGAACGAAAATAACCCTATGATAAGCATGCTTAATATGATGATGGGACAACAAAATAATATGAATCCTAACATGCAACCTCACAGACATCATCATAAACATAGGCATTAATTAAATTAACATCATACTGTTAATTTAAAAAACTCGCATTTTCAATTTAATGCGAGTTTTTTAATTAAATTCTATTTTATTTTCTTTTTAATACCTTCATATAAGTACTTTAAATATTCTACATCTACTTTTTCTTTTTCTAATTTTTTAATTCTTTCTTCTACATTTTTTATAATACTTCTAGCTTCCTTAAAATCTTTCTGCTTAATACAAGTACTTGTATATTCTAAAAGATAATCTATCTTCTTCACCTCTTTTGCCAAATCTTCCCTATCTTCATTTACAAGTTGCAATAATACTGCATATATCTTTGCATTCGTATTACTTTTAGCTGTAAATAAAAAATCATTTTTTTTACTTGTTACTTTACTCATTAGTCATCCACTTCTTATCTAAAAATTTATTTTATACTAAATAATATTTGTATTTACAGTTTTAGCAAATCACTTTCTATAAATACATTTATTTATATTTCCATTTGAATTAATCTGATAGACTTCTTTACCAGAGCCTAAACAAGTATTAGCTTGTTTATCATCTTTACTAATATAATAAAATAATACATTAGAATAACTCTTTCTTAAAATCTTTTCATTTTTCTTTAAAAATTGTCTATCAACATTGTCTAATACATCATCTTTTTCTGTAAAGATAACTGCTTTGCAACCATTTTTCCATAAACCATCTACAAATTCATTGCTTACTGCCATCTTTATATTCTTTTTATCTACATCAATAATAACTCCATAATAAATCTTAGCTTTAAACAAGACTTTAGCAAGCTTTACAAATTGCTGAGCTTCCATATCACAATTGCCATTTAACCTTATTACAGGAACAATATTTCTATTTTCATTAAAAAAATTGATATCTCCATCTGTTACAGAATCTACAGATACAACTGTTGGAAATACTATACTTTTTACCTTTGCAGCTTCATTTAAAATATCTCTTCTCTTTAATGGTTCGCCACCAGCAAACACAAAAGTAATAACTCCCAAATTTCTAGCCCTATTAATAATTTTTTTCCATTGCATACTATTTAAAATATCTTGTTGCCCATCTATAATTTTTTTATTATTCCTTTTATAACATTCCCTGCAAAAATAATTGCAATTACCATCTAAAGTTCCTATTAAGATTTTAGGTGCCTCTTCCCCTTTTTCTTTATGATACTTTCGCCTTCTATCAGACATCTTAATTCCTATACCAAACTTAACAATAAAAGCAGCTTCCTTTGGATTTCTCTTAGCATCTTTCAATATATTCTGAAATACATTCAAAAAATATTTCTTCAACTCTACATCTCCTAATAATTGCTGATATATTAATTTTATGCAAGAATTTTAGTTTTCATCATCAACATTTCTATATCTTTTAACCTTTTTTTATATAAATAATAAGTATAATACATAATATAAAAGCTACCAAAAAGCCAATAAACCCTAAAGATGGAATACCTAAAATTTCTGGTTTCATCTTAGTTACACATACAATACTTGAACCTATCAATAGTCCTACAGTAATCATCCCTAAAACAAGTTTATCAACCATCTTATTAATAGAAATCAAAGATTGCTTAGAGCCTCTTAATTCAATATTAACTTTAGTTTGACCTTTTATAATCATCTTAATTAAATCTGAAAGTTCTGCTGGTATATTAATAGACTTCTTTCCTGAAAATATCATCTGTTTTAAAAAGCCAAAAAACTCTTCTTTTATATTTATATCATTCAAAACATTATTACTCAAATAATTTTTCATTATTTCAACAATATTTATTTCAGGGCTTAATATTTTTAACACTCCTTGAATAGTTAACATTCCTCTAGAAACTATTGATATTCCTTCAGGCATAGCTATATTATTCCTCTTAGCAATAGAAAGAACTTCCTCTATCATATAACCAAAATTCATATCTTTAACGCCCATATTTCCATACTTGTCTATAAAGAAATCAATATCCTCATAAAGTTTACTGTGATTTATAGGCCCAGTTATAATACCCATAGTCAATATAATGTTTTTCAATGTACTGATATCTCTTTCTACAAAAGATATAGTAGCCTGTCTTAAAAGTCTCTGATCATTAAGAGTTAGCATTCCTACCATTCCAAGATCTAGCCATACAATTTTACCATCTTTTATTTTTATATTTCCAGGATGGGGATCAGCATGAAAAAAGGCATCATCTAAAATTTGCTTAACATAATTATTAGCAAGCTTCTTTCCAATTTCCTTTAAATCATAGCCTCTTTCCTTTAATATATCTATTCTATTAATAGGCACACCATCTATATATTCCATAATAAGAACTTTAGAATTTGTATACTCATCTATAACATCAGGACATGTAACATATGCTATATCACTATTAAGTTTAGAAAATTTCTTAATATTAGCAGCCTCTATCAAGAAGTCCATTTCTTGTTTTGCTACTTGCCACATTTCATTAATAACCATATTAAAATCAATAACATCACCAGTTATACCAGTTAATTTAAGCATCTTTAAAGCTTTTTTCAATAATGTAATATCTCTAGACATTATCTCATATATATTTTGTCTCTGAACTTTAGCAACAACTTTTCTACCATCTTTTAATAAAGCTTTGTGAACCTGAGCTATAGATGCTGAACCTATAGGCTCTACCTCAAAAGATTCAAAAACTTCATCTATAGGAATACCATAAGAATCTTCAATAACTTTTTTCACTGTATAAAAATCCATAGGAACAGCACTAGTTTGTAACTTTTTTAATTCTTCACAATAATTTTTAGGAAATATATCGCTTCTCATAGACATTATTTGTCCAAGTTTAATAAAAGTAGGTCCAAGCTTTTCAATAATTGTCCTAAACTTTTCAGGAGTCATCCCTTTAGTTAATTCCTCATTTTTTAGTACATCTAATATTTCGATAAGTCTTTTCTTATGCTCCTTCATTCCTATTCTGTCTTTTCTTTATCCTTAATTTTTCTTTTTAGTTCCTCATTTAAAACTTTTCCTTGTTCTACTGTAATTTCACCTTTTTTAATAAGTTCGTCTACAATCTCTTTAGATTTCTCAGCTGAAATTGCTATAGCTCCTATTCCAGCCAAAACTATTTTCTTTAATTCTTCTGTAAAAATATTACTCATAGCAAAACCACCTTCCCCCTTATATCTTTATTACAATATGTAAGTCATAATTACTATTTTGTTATGCATAAAAAAACTAGCAGTAATTTCTTACTGCCAGTCAAGCTCTAAACTCTTAATTCTATTTTTATTTATGTACATGTTTTTATCTGCTCTCTTCAAAGTATCATATATTGTATCTTCTATCCTTGAATCAAAAGCAGCTATCCCATATGCAAAATTAATATCATTATCCTCTTTTAACATATTTTTTTGCATTATCCTAAACTTATATTCAAGTATTTCTCTATTATTATTTGATGAAATTATCACAAATTCATCTCCACCAGTTCTATATATTGTCCCTAGAGAATCTATATTACTATTTATGTAATTTATATTGTCCACTATATATTTATCACCATGTTCATGACCTTTTGAATCGTTTATATATTTCAAATCATTTATATCAATCATTATTAATAAAACATTTTTACTTCTGTGATTATCTTTAGCTATATCTTCCATATCATTTTCAAATGCCAAACGATTTAAAACTCCTGTAAGTATATCATTATAAGCTAATTTTTTATACACTTCTATATTTTTTCCCAAAATAAATAAATCTAAAGTTTCTTTAAAAACATCGTAAACTAAACTTACTATGTATAAAAATATTCCTATTTTGAAAAAATAAAAATAGTATGTATACTCTACACTACAGTTTTTTACAAAGTCAACTATCATTAATGCAGAAATTATTATAAAAGCTATATTAGCTTTCTTTCTATTTTTTATTCCTTTAATCACTTTTTCAAAAAAGTACATTAAAAATGCTACTGTCTCAAATATTAATAAAATTTTAGTAAGAAGTATAACATCTGAAAGTTTAAAAAATTCAACCAAATGCAAAATATTACCCAATATAAAATTTAAAATGGGAATAACTTTTATTGTGTTAGGTAATTTATTATTTTTATCATCCAAAAAATGAAGTATAATCGCCATAGGAATAACCATTATTATTTCACAAGATACTAAATTCAAAATATCATAATTATTAAAAACTAATCTTACTGCCTTGCTATTTATAATAAATACTATAGATACTAAAATTGATGATATTGATAAATATAGCATCTTATCATTCTTCATAATTTTTAGCGATAGCAAATACACAGTAATCAATAGAATTGAAATAAATAGAAATAAAATACTTACTATCACACTAGGTATATCATCCCAAATAACATAAGCTAATACTGACATCTTACTTTTTGATAGCTTTATTTCATCTACTCCACATTTACATTGTTCACAGTTATTTATTATTTTAATTTTTTTTCCTAAGTACTCTTCCTTTATTTGCACTTCATGCCATGTCCATTCTCTCAAAATAAATAACACAGCATCATCAGCATAATTATATATTTTTTCTTCATCTATAAATACATCAACTTCTTTATTGTTAGATCTAAAAAATAGGAATTTATTTTTTATCATTTGCTCATCTACAACGTGTACTGTTAAAGCTTTATTATCAGGCGTTTTTTGCACATCCCACTGATTTTCACAATTAACAATATCGTCATTAAAAAAATCAATATTAAAATTTCCTTTTCCCTTTATTGCAAAAACAATAATTATTATAGAAATAAAAAATATTAATGTATAAATAAATTTAAATCTGTCCCTCAAATCGCACAAGTTTATCCCACCTTTAATTATCCGTGTCTCTCTAATAATTCTTAAACTTGCCCTTCTCTTCCAATAGTTTTCTTTTACTTACTTATATCATAATTTTTTCTATTTCTCAACAAAATCTTTATTTTTTCCCTAATATATTC
>SVCK01000046.1 GCA_015058375.1 Clostridium sp. | reverse complement strand
GTCTTGATAAATTAGCTACTATTGTTTTCTTTAATGCTCCATCAACATAAATATTTATTTTACTGACACCACTATTATTTATAGACCACCCTGAAACATTTAAGTATTTTCCACTTACAGACATTCCACTAACTGGTGTATCTAAACACGTTCTTGGTGGTGTATCTGGCTTCACAAAAATTGTTTCAACACTATGCTTACTACCGTCACTTGCTACTTGTTCTACTTTTAATTTTCTATTTCCTTTTGCTATGTTTGTGACATCAATATCAGTACTATATCCACTTATCTTTGAATAAGCATATTGTGGGTATGCTTTTTGAACATCTGGTCTTGATAAATTAGCTACTATTGTTTTCTTTAATGCTCCATCAACATAAATATTTATACTCTTTATTGCAGTATTACTTATTGCCCATCCTGAAACATTTAACTTATTACCACTAACCTTTAATTTTTCTGTTGGACTATCTATGCATGTTATTGCTGGAAGCTTATTTATCTTCACTACAATTTGTGCACTAGTTTTACTGCCATCCTTACCTATCTGTTCAATTTTTATTACCCTATTTCCTGCTGCTACATTTGAAATATCAATATTTTCACTAAATCCACTCTTATCTGAATTTAAATAATTAGGATATGCTTTTTGAACATCTGGTCTTGATAATAATTTTGTTGTTGTTTTCTTTAATACTCCGGCAACATAAATGTTTATACTCTTTATTGCAGTATTACTTATTGCCCATCCTGATACTGTCAATGAGCTACCACCTACGCTTCTACCTGATACTGGCGTATCTATGCAAATTATAGGTCTTGGTTTAACAACGTTAATCTTAACTTGCTCACTTGTTTTTCCAGCATTTGACACCTGTTCTACTTTTACAGTTTTTATTCCATTGCTAATATCTGAAATATCAATTTTTTCACTAAATCCACTCTTAGAAGCATCTTTATATTCTGGATAAACTTTTTGAACATCTGGTCTTAATAAGTTAGCTGTTGTGGTTTTCTTTAATACTCCATCAACATAAATATTTATAGCCTTTATACCTTCATTACTTACTGACCACCCTTTTACTATTAAAGAGTTTCCTTTTATAGTTGTTCCATAAACAGGAGCATCAATATAAGTTCTTGGTTTAGGTTTATTTATATTAACAACAGTTTCTATACTATCAGTTTTATTACTAACAGTAACCTGTTCAACCTTTATTGTATTTTTACCTCCAGCTATATCTGACAAGCTAATTTTCTCACTAAATCCGCTAGTTGATGCATTTGCAAATTCAGGAT
This sequence comes from Clostridium sp., assembly GCA_015058375.1. GTDB lineage: Bacteria > Bacillota > Clostridia > Clostridiales > Clostridiaceae > Clostridium. The sequence continues at coordinate 12,820 of SVCK01000046.1, read as the reverse complement.
ATACCTTCTTTACATCTGGCCTTGATAAGTTAGCTGTTGTTGTTGCTTTCTTAATGCCATTTACATATATATTGATAGCTTTTATTTCTTCTTTATTAACTGCCCATCCACTAACTGTCATAGAGTTTCCTTTTATAGTGGAATTATATGTTGGAGTATCTATATACATTCTTGAAAGTACTCTGTTAACTGTAATACTTCTTGTCAATATATTTTTCGAACCATCTTTACCTATTTGCTCAACTTTTAATGTTTTAGTTCCATTACTTAAATCACTAATATTAATCTTACTACTATATCCACTTTTATCTGCATTATTATAAGTAGGATATACTTTCTTTACATCTGGTCTTGAATCGCCTACATTTACTGTTGATTTTAGGACATCATCAATATAAATCTTAATACTAGAAACCCCACTTGTGTTAAGGGCCCAGCCACGTACTAACACAGTATCTGTTGTAATATTTCCAGTTGGTTCATCAATAGTTCCTATCATCTTACCTACAACTTCACACTTCTCCAAATCTCTATATAAATTTAATATTTCTATACCATAAGACGAAGAAGGTGCCCAATTAGTTCCTAAAGCTTTTACAGTAGTAGCTTTTCTAACTATTGATGCAAAATGTCTAGGATCATTAGTATTCCCTTTTTTAGGATATCCACTTGCTCCGGCATATAATGCTAAATGATCAATATGTGCTTGTACACCTTTATCCCAATTTTCAAATTTCATATGTGCATTTGGATCATCATCTCTTCCACCTGCAGCCACCTTCATTCCACAAGGATTATGATAAGTTTCATTAATCACTCCACCAAACTTCCCATATCCTGTTTCCTTTGCAGCTTGTACATATGCTACAGCCGGATTTACATTACCATGAGAACGTGCATACTTCCAATACAAATCAGCTAATGCAATAAATGTATTTGTCGCACCTTTAGATTTTGCCCATGCTTTTGCTGTACTAACAGTTATATTAGTACTCGAGATTATGTTTATATCATCACTCGCACTTACTTTTATTGAACTGCAAGGAATAAAACCAAATAAAAATGTCAATAAGATTACCCAAACTATCTGCTTCTTTTTTACAAACATATTCCCCCTCCCTTCTCAATTTTATATCAATTTTATACTTTTATATAAAATTCATCTCAATTTTAGCACATTAATTTTTTTTAGTAAAGTTAACATATGTTTGACTTTTTCATGATATTTTTTACTTCTATTCACATATTTTATAGTGATTTTCATAACAAATATTTATTTCTAAACCTTTTTTCGAGTCTTTGCTATTCTAACTGATATTTTTTTACAAATATTAATCTATAAATAATTAATTTATAGCCACTGTATTTTTTTGTAATTAACATTATCTATACAAAAAAATAGCATCTTTAAAAAATTTCACACAATTTAAAGATGCTATAATTACTAATGTAATTTAATAATATTTATTGAACATAGCAACCAAGTATAATACAACAAATATTATGGCAATAAATATATATCTATTATTAAATTTATCTCTTTCATCTATATCTTTTAAAGTTCTATTACTTATTAACGCAGCTAAAGCAATTAAAGAACAGAAATATCGTCCTTGAACACCTTCTATACCAATACTTCCTACTGGCGTCCAGCTTAAATATAGTATTAAATTTGTAATAATATATACTACAATTGATACTAATCCAATTCCTATTTTAGTTTTTTTACAGAGAACTTCTTCTGTTGGATAAGTAAATACAACCATACAAGCAAATACAGTATAAAATAACCTTAATGTACCATTAAGAGAATAAGATAACCATCCAAATGTCATTAACTGATCTGTATACTGTCTAAAGTTATCAAATAATGCCTTTGAAAAATATATAAAGAACATTCTAGGATTATGAAGTATATACATTATCTGATCTTTTACACCTATTCTATTCTCAACATAATATTCACTAAAAGGATTATCCCCTGTACTACTAATTAATGCAGATAAGCCCCATGTTAAAGAAACTAATGCTACTAAAGCTACAAATATAAAAGTTTTGTAATAAGTATTATTATTCTTAAATTTATCTTTAGGAATAAATAATATTAATCCTCCAAGTATACAATAAGGAAGCTTAACAACCCCTAAACATATGCTAATCAAAGTGAAAATTCCTATTTTATTTATATTAATATCTTCCTCTTTGTACATCTTTAAAAAATAAGCAATTAATAAAAATGTTAATCCATATGTCATTGTATCTGGATTAAATGATGCTGCTATAGAAATAGACATTGGCATAATAGACATAACCGCTAAAGTATTCTTAAAAATCGGCGCCATTTTTAGTGCATATCTAACTAATAATGCATAAAACACCACATTAAACATTCTTCCGAAAATAGATATAAACACTATTTCCAATCCTAATATCTTAGCAATTATCATCCCCATTGCTTGAGGAATATATGAAATAAATATATTAGTATTAGCAAAATTATTGTACTCATAAATATATTCAAAATTATTTGCTCGTTCTAATAATTCACTATCTTCAAATGTTTTAAATTGATTTCTTATAAGTTTATAAACACTATCTGAAACTCTATAATTGCTAGAATCTCCACTCAAAAATAATGTTCCTCTAGATGTTAATTCAGTTCTTGCTAAATGTGCATTTTCATCTGGGCTATTAACTATAGGATTAAATACAGCTGAAAACCCACCTAACAATATTATTACAACAAATATTGTGTTATGGATTTTCTTTATATTAATAAATAATACTAAAGCACAAGCTGATATATATAATAACATTATAAGAATTAAATACACTAAGCTAAATCTACTATATCCAACACTTACTCCCAAAGATGAATTTACATTTTCACCATCTATTAACATTGAATTTTCATCATCAGCATATGTCTTTACTAATAATCCATCTGAATCTAAATCAGATTCTGCTTCAATTTCTAATGTTAGATATTTTCCTTTAACCTCATTAAGCCTTGGCAAAAGTATTGAAAGCCCTATTTGGTTTTCTATTTCACTTTTATTAATTTCAGTCTCTGTTACTAATTGTTCTTGATTATAGACTTTAATAAAATACTTTGATGATTTGTTACCAAAATTCTTTCCTAAACTTATTGCAATCTCTATTGGTGATTCATGTTCTATATATATATCTTGCTTTAACAATGATTTTACAGATTGCTCTGTTGCTTCTACGTTTGAATCATATACCATTTTATATCTTGCGTCTTTATAAACATATGTAAAAAAAACAATTATAACAGTCAATAAAATTAGAAATATATATCTATCTTTTACTCTTTTTAAAATTTCACTTCTTAAAGTGTTAATTTTCTCCATACAGCTATTCATATCACATCTTATTACTATCTAAACTCTTAGAATATAATTTAGATAATAAACTAGCAATTGACTTTGGCCAAAACTTTCTAAACATTTCATAGTCCTCATTTTGACGCACATTATTTTCAATAGAGTTTGTTGTTTCTGATTCTTCATGAATTCTGTGATATACAAGTTCCTTATTTATATATACAAATTGTCCTGTTTCCTTTGCAAACTTATACCATGTATCCCAATCTAATGAACACTTCATTGTAGATGTAAATGGTTTTTCAAATCCGTCTTTTTTATTAAATGTAACAGCAGGACAACATATAGGCGATCCTAACGATAAAATTCTATTTCTTACAAATTTGCTCTTCCATAAGAATTTAAATCTCAAAGGAAATAACATTATCTTTTTAATCTTCAAATTTACTGTTAAAGGAATTACTTCCCCATTCTTAATCTCTCTATAATCAGTGAAAAACATTAATTGTCTCTTTTCTTTATTAATGCTTTTCTTTATTTCACTACTATAACTCTCATCATACACATCATCTTGATGACTTATCGTTATATATCTTGTCTTTGCTTTTGAATATGCGTAGTTCCAATCTTCCTGAATATCCGGCTTTCCATCTCTAACATATAATGGTATATTATATTTTTTAGCTATTTCCTCAATATACTTATTAGGAGTTGCTGTAGCAATTAATATATCCGATTGTATTTTTTGCTCCTTCAATGACTTAACACAAGCCTCTAAATATGGTGATTCTTTATATGCACAAATAGCAAATGTATGCTCTTCAAACCTTTCCATTATTTCCTCCTATTTATAAAAAAACTACTTTTGTTCTTCTTCATACTTTTTAGTTAATTCTCTTAACTTTTTATCTAACATTGCAACTTCCTGTATTAGAATCCTTTGCTTTCTATTTTGTTCTGAAACTATTGATGTTAACATAATTAAAATTACAATTATAAACATTCCTGCTAATACTAAAGCGCTATTTATAGGCGTCACTATTCCTAACATTCTAGATATGTAAATCATTAAACTCGGGAATATAATAACCACTAATAAAACAATTGCTGTAAAAAGCCATAATAAAGTATATTTTAAATTTAATTTTTTTCTTCTTAATAAATGTACAATTACCACTAAATATACAATAACTGCAAGAAAAAAGAATATCCTTATTTTAGTCTCCATTCATTACACCTCCTAAATATAATAAAGATAATGACCTGCATTATCTTTTAAAATTATTCTATTAATTATTTACTAACTCTAGATAATATTATTGCTAAAGAAACCTTAATCATATAATATACTGACTTAAATGCATTTATAGAAGATTGTCCTTCTTGTCTTTCATGCATAATTACAGGCACTTCTTTAATCTTAAATCCATTTACAACACTATCTATAATTGCTTCTGGTTCTGGATAATCTTGAGCATATACTTCTGAAAATCTTTTAGTCAATTCTTTATCACTAGCTCTAAATCCACTAGTTGCATCAGTAATAGTTACTCCACAACATACTCTTATTAAGACTTTTAAAAAGTTAATTCCTACTCTTCTCATAAAAGAAGTTTGAAATCCTTCCTTTTCTATAAATCTTGAACCAATAGTCATATTAGCTTCTCCATCAATAATAGGTTGTATTAATTTATTAATATATTTAGGATCATGCTGTCCATCACCATCAATTTGTATGGCAATATCGTAGTCATTTTCAACTGCATATTTATATCCAGTTTGAACTCCACCACCAATTCCCATATTCACAGGTAAAGATATATAATTGAATCCGTTTTCTTCAATAACTGCCTTAGTTTTATCCTTAGAACAATCATTTATTATTATATAATCTACATTTGAACAATACTTTTTTATATTATTAACTACATCTATTATGTTTTTTTCTTCATTATAAACAGGAATAATAATTAATATTTTCATTCCATCACCTATTCCTTCCATGTCTGCTTATGAAACTAAAATTTTACTTTCTCAGTTTATCACACTTCATTTTTTATGTAAAGGAACCCCTGGCTTTCCCATTCATTTAAAAAAATAGGCATAAAGAACTATATTTTTACCCACTTTTAATATTGTATACTATTAGATTTTACTATAGAGTGTTAGGAACTTCTTTCCTAAGCCAATCTTATGTAAGATTACAAAAATAACTACTGAAAGTCTTATAGCTAGAGTTTCCCCTTTAGGTTTAAATACACCTATATTTTTATTTGCTTTATAGTTAGGGAAATTCTTATTAAGCCATGCAAATAACTTATCATATTCCTCTATTATTTCATTTTTATCAGCACCCTTACAAGAGTACAACAAATACCAAACAATAAATTTAACATATGCGAACTCATACAATCCATTATCAAATTTATTATCGTTTCCTATTTCCTTCACTATTGCTTCAAGCATAGGAATTGGATCAGATTCCTTTCCAATTCTTTTATGAACCGTACTTGATATTGATTCAACATTATAAAGCCAATTGTATCCTACATACTCTATGCTTACTACCTTATTGCTCTTATGATACGCAATTAAATTCATATACATATCCTCACCTATTGGATAACTTAAAAACTTTAAATTATTTTCAATTAAAAAGTCTCTTTTATATATCTTTGCCCATGGACATATCTGAACATATTTTGACCATGATGAGTCTTCTGAAAGCTTTCTTTCCATTAGCACTTTCCCATCAGGTGCTACCCTTCTATATCCCCCTACAATTATATCTGCATCTTCTTTAACTATAGCATTAACAAAAACTTCTACACAGTCTCCATCAAGGTAATCATCATTATCAGAAAACATTATAAAATCCCCAGAAGCATATTGCACTCCATTATTTCTTGTACTTGCAACCCCTTGATTTTCTTGAGTAAATCCCTTTATAATTTCAGGATTTTGTTTTTCTAATCTTTTGATTAATTCATATGAACCATCTTTTGATCCATCATCAATTATAATTATTTCTATATTTTTATAGCTTTGATTTAAAATACTGTTAACACACTTTTCTAAATACTTTTCACTATTATATACAGGAATAATAATAGAAACCTTATTCATAACTTAACTCCTTTTTTACACGATATAATCTAATTTTATAAAGAATAGTATAGCCCATATATTGGAATAACATTATTCCTACATAAGATACTACTCCCCCTAATAGCTCTGCTTTATAAACTAATACAAATGAAATTAAAACTGCAAAAGCCGTATTTGCAAAATAAATAATAAGTTGTTCTTTAGTCATTCTCATTGTTGTTAGAGCTGTTGAATAAACTGCAGCTATTGTACTAAATAACGCTCCAAAAATAACTACAAGAAGCTGTAATTTATATGCTGTTAAATCTATTCCATAAACCAAACTTAAAACTGGAATTCCTAAAATATATGCTCCTATTTCACAAACAATCGTAAACCCAACTAACAGAAAAACGCCCTTATTAATCATTGCACTAAATTCTTTAATCTTCTTTTTGCTATACAACTTTGATAAGCTTACTAAAATAGGCTGTAATATAAATTGTCCGAACAATGCAATACTTGTAGCTGGCATTACTATTATTCCATAGATAGCCTGAATTTCTTCTGTCGAATACAAATCAACTGCATATCTTGGAATATTTATTACTAAAGATGATAAAAAGGTGAATGCAAAAAAGTAAATACATGCTTTTAATAAATTTTTCATTGTCGACATATTAAATACCGGATAGACCTTTTTAACCTTTCTGACAACAGCTAAATCATAAAATATAAAAGTTAATAAATTCACTAAAATTATCATACATATAGCAATAATTAAATTTTCAGTGAAATAGTCTACTATTGTGAATATGGTAATTCCAACCAAAGCTTTAAATGTCATTGAAATTCCTACTGAATATAATTTATCATTTTTCTGCATTACAGCATAATAAACATCACTTATTGATTCCATAAACTTAAATCCAACAAGCAAAATAAATATACTAGATTTATACAAATCATATCTATTTATCATAACAAATAAGATAGTTAAAATAATCATACTTATGGAACTTAAAATTCTAAATCCAATATAATCATTATCATCAAATTCCCCTTCAGTATCAGTAACTTGATATACTCTTCCTCCAAAAGATCCTAAAACATACATAGTATTCGCTATAGAAAATGCAAAAGAAAATATACCAACATCTTTTATTGTATTAATTCTTGCTGTAATTATAAGAAAGAACAAAGAAATAAATACATTGCAACTTATTCCTATGGTAGACCATATTACATTCTTTTTATTATTCATATTTAACTCCTAATTTAATCATTTTATGTTTTTTCATTTACTAGCTTTTATTGAATTATAATAAACTAATAACTTATCTCAATAGATATTATAATATAAACAAATTACATAATACATCATAAAATTAAAGCTACCTTCAATAATACAAAGGTAGCTCTTTTCATTTATATTATTTTACTTTTTTCATGAAAGTTTCTATAGCATCTTCCCATTGTCTCATGTCATCACCAACAGTACATCTTAACATCATATTATCTAATGATGAATATTCAGGTCTATTAGCTGATGCTGGATTCATTTTTGCATATTCTTCAGAAGTACAAGGATTTACTTTGCAGTTTTCACCTGTCATTCCTATAATTTTACTTGCAAAATCATACCATGAACATTCTCCTTTTCCAGTACAATGGTATACCCCATATTCTTCAGTTTGAATAAGCTTAAGAATATGATATGCTAAATCATTTGCATGAGTTGGATTACCTCTTTGATCATTAACAACAGTAATTTGATCATGCTCCTTTGCTAATCTCATCATTGTATATACAAAGTTCTTACCAACATATCCATATAACCATGCAGTTCTAACTATGTAATATTTGCTTGAAAAATCTCTTACATATTCTTCTCCAAGAAGCTTAGTTGTTCCGTATGAGCTTACTGGATTTGTTGCATCACATTCTCTTAAAGGCTTTTCTCCAACGCCTGGGAAAACATAGTCAGTAGATACTTGAACTATTTTTGCTCCAACCATTTCTGCTGCTATTGCTAAATTTCTTGGTCCTAACGCATTTACTTTAAAAGCTGCATCTTGATTTGTTTCACATCCATCAACATTTGTAAAAGCAGCACAATTAATAATTACGTCTGGTTTTTCTTTCAATACAGTTTCTTTAACCTGTTCTAAGTTAGTTATATCTAATTCTTCAGCATCTGTATAAATAGTCTCAACTTGTGTATGATCAATTGGGCATTTTCCAATCTCAGCTTCACCAGTTGTTAGAATTGATTTTAGTTCATTACCTAGTTGACCATTTCCACCTGTAATTAATATTTTCATATTCTATAAAACCTCACAATCTTATTTTCTGCTGTTTTCTACTTCCTCAACTATATCAACTAAATACTTTCCATATCCAGTCTTAAGTAAAGGTTGAGCTAATTCAATAACCTTATCTTTATTTATCCAACCATTTCTATAAGCTATTTCCTCTAAACATGCAATATAAGTTCCTTGAGTATTCTGAACAGCTTCAACAAAGTTTGATGCTTGTAACATTGATGCATGTGTTCCTGTATCAAGCCATGCCATTCCTCTTCCTAAAAGCTGAACTTTAAGATTACCTTCTTCCATGTAAATTCTATTAAGATCTGTTATTTCTAATTCTCCTCTTGCTGATGGCTTTAGTGATTTTGCCTTTTCACATACAGTATTATCATAGAAATATAATCCTGGAACTGCATATTTTGATTTTGGTTCCTCTGGTTTTTCTTCTAGTGAAATAACCTTACCTGTTTCATCAAATTCAACAACTCCAAATGCTTTTGGATTTTGAACATAATATCCAAATACATATGCACCATTTTCAAGTTCTGCTGCACTCTTTAATATATTTGAAAAACTTTGTCCATAGAATATATTATCTCCGAGAATCATTGCAACAGAATCATTTCCAATAAATTCTTCGCCTATAATAAACGCTTCAGCTAAACCATTTGGTTTTTCTTGAACTGCATATTCTATATTTAATCCCAAATCGCTTCCATCTTTAAATAATTCTTTAAAATTAACAATATCTCTTGGTGTTGATATTATTAAAATATCTCTTATGCCAGCTAACATTAATACTGACATTGGATAATATATCATTGGTTTATCATATATAGGAACCATTTGTTTTGACATGGCCTTTGTAACAGGATATAATCTTGTTCCTGATCCTCCTGCTAATATAATACCTTTCATAATGTCACCTCGTTTTACTCATTTATTACGCAATATATTTATATATATATACATTATCTACTACATTATAATACATTTCTTTGAATTTTTCTTTACCATCTTTATTAAACTCATCTAAGCTTTTATTAATCACTAAGTATTTTATTCCAGTTTTATATAAATCGTCAATATTTATATTCACAGTAATAACATCATCCTGTACTAATTCAAAAGATGTTTTTTCATCTACGATGTTTACTATAATATGCTCAAATCTATTATATATGTTTTCATACTCTCCATTTTCATCTAAGCTTCTCCACATTTTTAAATCTGGATAATGGTGAGTACTATTAAATACTTTCACTCCATTTGCATTTAAGAAATCTCCTACAACAAGATTATCTATAGCAACCCATTTCCCTGGATCTTCGTTATTTATTTTTGTAACAGCCTTACTTACTTCCTTAGCGTAAATTGGTGCTAAACCTCTGCATATTGGATTAACTAAAGCTCCTGTTATACACATAAATACAACCACAAAAGGTGTAATTTCTTTTACATGACCTCTAACAAAATAATATATAAGAACAGCAAATAACATAACCGAAACAGCCATTCCCACGTTTCCTAAATACTCTGCTCCACCTGTATTCAGCATAGGAACATATAGTACTATTAATGAAACTACTGTTATTGAAGCTGAAATCCATAACTTCTTCTTATTTTCTATCACATCAGGTAATAGCATGCATAAGAAATAAGTACTTACAATTCCTAATGTTATTAGAATTCTTTCCTGAGTTAAATAAGTAAATAAAATTATTTTTGCTAATATTGCTGGATATTTTATTACAATAAATGAGCATAAAATCATCATATACACAAATACAGCTATGACAAGCTTGTTGTCTTTATTCTTTCTATCTCTCATGAAGAATAGAATTATTGCAGTTGGCAATAAACTAATATAGCCACTTAATTCTGAGCTATTTGAAAATGTTGTCTTCTTAAAAGGTAAAAACCATCCAAATAAATAGTTTCCTATATTAACCAAGCTTCCATTTCCACCAAGTTCTTCTCTCGCTCCTGGATATACAGTGCCACTCAATAAAGATAATGCTTCTCTTCCTGTATATATGAAGTAACCTACAACTGCAAATATAACTAATACAGATAAAATGAAATTAAATATATCCGCCTTCTTTATTTTTTCCTTATTAGTAAATACAAAATACAATAATAATATCAATATGAAATATCCAAAGGAAACTTGTATTGGTGGATATAATGAAATTACAAATCCTATACCACATACTATAAATGTCAGCGTATTTAATATTTTTAAATACCTTTTTGAAGAATTAATATAGTAATATACAGCTACAACTATCCCTTGTGCTAATATAATTAAATCAACCATTGATGAAAACCACCATTGACTTCCTGGTGCAAATGCAATCATCATAGATCCTATTAATCCTATAACTTTGTTTTTCTTTGATATAATATATGCCATTTCATATGAAGTAATAATTAAAGTAATGAGCTTTAAACTCCAATACCAAGATAAACCTCTCTCATTTCCTAAAAATAAAAATCCCCAGTTAAAAGGCTTTCCTATAGTACTTAAATCCAATGCTGGTGCATAAGCTGATACTATTATATCCTGTCCATCTGATCTAATATTTTCATTGATTCTTGATAACTTGCCATCTCCTGTTTCCTGCGATAAATACAGTGGAGTTTGAACCAGCCATTCATCTGATCTTACTGCTCTAGGAACTCCATAATATACTGTCTTAGCTTGAGTTGTTCCATAATCTCTATAATAGTTATCCCATACAGATATAGATGATCCATGAAACTTCAATCCCACTAATATCACAAATACTATTGCGCATAATAAGTATCTGAACTTATGTAAATTATCTATATTCAAATACTTATTTTTTGTGTTAACTATAAACCATACTGCACAATATACTATTGTTATTATAATCATTTTCACAGCAATATGTCCCTGCATAAATTCTCCATTTGTACTAACAAAATAATTCATCACATAAATCGCTAATAATGGTATCAAAAATTTCAATACCTCTTTAATCCTGTTTTTCATTTAGCACCTCATCTAAATATATATTTTTCATCCAATACGATTGATTAGATGTATATTTCAAAACTTTTTCTTTTGATAGCTTATCATATCTTCGTCCTAATCTATCTGCGATAAATCTTACTCCGAAGTTTGGTATTATATCAAAAAATGCTTTAAAGTTTTTTTCTTTAATTGACTGTTTCAATACAAATTTCAGTAATGACAATGCACTACTTCCCGCACCTGAATCATATATATATTTATGTTGTTTCAAAAACACACCTTGATCAAAGTATCTCTTAAATAATTGAGAATAAGTATATTTATGAGAATGTATTACTTTAGAATTTGCACAATATTTTATTTTATAATTATTATTTATTAACTTATAAGAAATATACATATCTTCATTTGTTAATAATAGCTTACCATCATATCCTTTTAGTTTAACAAAAACATCTTTCTTTATTGCTGCCGATGCATCAGAATAGAAATAAGTCATTATTCCTAATGTTTTTATATCATCTTTAGAAACTATCCTACTTTGATCAGGATAATTTTTCATTCTAGTATATCTTTCAATAGTCTTATTATCACAAATTTGTTTTGAAAAAGCAGCATCACATATACCTGATTTTATATCTTTAGTAAGATTATATAGCCAATGTTTATCCTCTATAATTATATCTTGAGTTATAAATACTATTATGTCTCCTTTTGCTGCAAAGGCTTCTTCTTCTCTAGTCTTACTATGTGAAAATTGCTCTTTTTCTATCAGTCTGTAATTTGCATTTTTTTCTTTTAAAATCGATTCACTTTTATCACTAGATTTTGTAAGAATATATTTAATATCAAATTTTCCTGCATCTTCTTGCATTAAAAGACTTTGATTTAATTTTTCTATATACATTTCAGCATTATATAGTGGACAAATTATTGATATATCCATTTATAATTCTCCTTTATTCTGCTAATTTAAAATCTCCTCTCTGCTTTGAGAAGTTTACATTGTAATAAGGATCAATTATATTTTCACCCCATATACTATTAAATAAATTCATTTCCTTTTGAAGTCT
>SVCK01000045.1 GCA_015058375.1 Clostridium sp. | reverse complement strand
TCCAAAAGATGTACTGCTAGATATTTTTAAGACAGGCTTTACAACAAAGGATAATACAGAGAAAGGACATGGATTTGGGCTAAGTATAGTAAAAGAATTAGTTGAAAAATATGATGGGCATATAAATGTTGCAAGTTCTGAAGAGTTAACTGAATTTAGAATAGTTTTTGAATGTAAATAAAAAGCTGTATATCTGAATCATTGTAAAATAATTCATAGATATACAGCTAATTATTTTTTATCTTTGTTTTGCTTTAATATATCCAGCAGCTGTTAAATATTCAGCAGATAAAACTCCACCTCCAGCAGCTCCTCTTAAAGTGTTATGAGAAAGTCCTATAAATTTATAATCATAAATTTTATCTTCTCTTAATCTACCCATGCAGATCCCCATACCATTTTCATAATTCTTATCCAATTTTGGTTGTGGTCTATCTGGCTCTTCCATATATTTAATCATTTGCTTTGGTGAACTTGGAAGGTTTGCAGCTAATTCTGGTGCCTTAAAGTTATTCCAAGCATCAATGATTTGTTGTTTTGTTGGCTTTTTCTTAAACTTAACAAATACTGCTGCTAAATGACCATCTAAAACTGGAACTCTCAAACATTGAGTTGTTATAATAGGTCCTTTAGCTGGAACGATTTTACCATCTTCTATTTTACCCCAAATCTTTAATGGTTCGTTCTCGCTCTTTTCTTCTTCTCCTCCAATATATGGAATTACATTTCCAACTATTTCAGGGAATTCTTTAAATGTTTTTCCTGAACCTGAAATTGCTTGATATGTACAAGCTAAAACTTCAACTGGTTCAAATTCTTTAAGTGCAGTTAATGCTGGAACATAACTTTGAATTGAACAATTTGGCTTAACTGCAATAAATCCATTTTTAGTACCAAGACGTTTCTTTTGAACTTCTATAATCTTTGCATGTTCTCCATTTAATTCTGGAATTAACATTGGAACATCAGACACACCTCTATTTGCAGAGTTATTTGATACTACTGGAGTTTCAGCTTTTGCGTATCTTTCTTCAAGAAGCTTAGTTTTTTCTTTGTCTAAAGATATAGCACAGAATACAAAGTCAACCTTACTACTTATTTCTTCAACATCTTCTGCATCCATTACAACCATTTTCTTCACGTTTTCAGGAATTGGAGTTTCCATTTTCCATCTTCCTTCTACAGCTTTCTCATAAACTTGATTAGCTGATCTTTTACTAGCTGCAAGCACTGCAACTTCAAACATAGGATGGTTTTCTAAAAGACATATAAATCTTTGTCCTACCATACCTGTTGCCCCTATAATCCCCACTTTTAACTTATCACTCATTACATTATCACCTCAAAATCGCATTTATTTGTTTTATGATATTAATCATATCATTATTTTGGATATTAGTAAAATTAATAATACTAATTATTTTATTCAAAAACATCGATAAATTAGAACTATTACATATTTTCCTCCACTTAGTTAAAACCTTCTAAAAGATTTTAGCTATATTTTTTAATACAGCCAATTTTTTAATTTTAAACATATCAGATACTTATAATTCATTCAATTGTATAATTAATACATTTAATATATAATAATATATAATATAATGTACATTTTTTTGTAGAAAGGTAATAAATTTATGGATTATTTAGATGAACTTAATCTAGAAAATGACACATCAAATGCTGAATACTCTAATTCCGATTTTTATTTTAATAAAAAAGCTACTTTAAAAACTTTTAGTCTTACTCCACAAAAACCATTAACTGAAGAAGATAAAGATAAAATCAAAAATTTTATACATAATATAAATGATATTTATACTTCTCCAAAGTTAAGAGTAGACGAAAAAGTTTGGAAAAAGTTATTAAGTGATCCTATGGTAGAAAGCATGGAATATGGACTATATTTTAAAAAAGAAGTTCTAAACTATTTTATTAAACATTGCTATCTTCCAGAAAAAATCTGGGATTTAATAGACGTGCTTTTCTGTTTTAGTACAGATTATTCACAAGAAATAGATGATTATTCTTATTCAATTATGTTATTTTCATTAATGCATAATTTAGAAAACTTATCTTCTTTAAGCTATGAATATATAACAGATATAGAACCAGATGTTTTTGATATTTACTTATCTTATAGGGAAATAGTATATAAAGATTTGAAATGTGGAAACTTTAATGATGCATCTATAAATTTAGATTTAGCATATGATATATGTGATTATGATCCTGAACTTATTCGTCTTAATGGTGACTATTTCTACTTAACTCAGCACTTTGAAGATGCTATTCCATTTTACAAAAGATGTTTATATATAAATAAATATGATTATATTGCTATAGAAAGATTAGGAAAATGTTTTTATAAACTTAAAAATTGTAAAGAGGCTATTCCATACTTATTACAGTATGCAGATAAGTACCCTAAAAAATATGCCATAATTTTATTAATTGCAATGTGCTATTATCGTACTTATGATTTTATTAATGCCAAAGAATATTTTGATATCTTATTTACAAAAACATTAAAATATAGATGTTTAAAATCTTATGGCAAAAATATATCTAAACAACTTAAAAAAACTTCAAGGAAAAAATTAATAGAAGATAATTTTGATTATACTTTACCAATTGAAGATAGTCCTCGATTTAAATTTATGTTTCCTGATGGATATGTAACAGAAAATCCAAGAACTATTTTTTCAGTTAACAATATAGCTCTAGTCTTATTATTTATAGTTACTATTATTTTCTTATCACTATTTATTCTTATATTTTCACAATCTTTTACATAAAAATAAAATTTCATTTTTAGCTTTAATAACAAAGTGGATTGATGTGCTAAAGAGCGTAATATCAGCCACTTTGTTGCCTCATACAAAATTAATTTAAAAAGAAATCAAACTTCCATAACTAGTATATAAATAAATATCATAAAGCCTTATAATTCTTTTTTCTCCCCAAGTTGAAACATTAACATAAACAACATCATTACACTTAAATATTCTAGTTATAGTCATCCAATGCCAATCAACTTCTCTTAATTTCCAGATTCTTAAAAGCATTAATAAAATAGGCTTGTCCTTCTGTAATTCATTATAGATAAATCCTTCAAATTGATTAATATCATATTCTGTTGTTATCCATTTAGGATTAACCTCTATCTTTCTATCTTTGAAATATTTCTCCATTCTATCAATAAAATACAACGTTGAAATAACTCCTATGTTTTCATTAGGCACTATATATTTCCCTATACTATCCATAAGCTTTAAGAAGTTACTTTTACTAGTGTCTTTATAAGTAAATAGCTGTTCATTATTCTCTTTTAAAGCTTTATAAGCAATAAGATTTGCTGCTGCAACTATACTACACCCAACCTTTTTAAGCACTCTATCTTCAAACCATGTTTGATTACCCCCATAAAACACTCTATTGCCTTCTGTAAGTTCAATAATTTTTTCATTCCTAGAAGAAATCATTTTATCTTCTTAATATAACATAACCTTATCTCCTATCCTATAAACATTTGAATTATTATATCTATATTCTTTTCAATTTTTCTTAATTACAAAAATAGAAGTATATTATGTTAATTAATATTTTAACTTTTAATCTAATATATATATATCAATTGTATTAAAATTGCATTTTTAATACTCAAAAAGAGGTGTTTTTTTGAACAAAATTATTTATTTATATAATCAAAATAATGTATCATCACAAGATAAATTATATGATATTATATTAAGTTTCTTTAAATCAATAGAAACTACATTAGTTATTATTTTTTTAAATTATTTTTTTAATGATTCATTAAATACAAATGATACTATTGAAATAAATGAAAAAAACTTAAGTAAAAATAACTATATTCCATTAGACTATTCTCTTTCTTCAATTAGTTTCACAGTCAATGATGAATATATATATTCTATAGAAATACAGGATAAAGCAAAAAATAATTTTTCATTTCACTTACTGAAATATAAAAAAATACCTGAAGAAGCAAATTACTTTATAAACCTTCCTGAATCAAAAATAATAGAATTTGAAGATAACATTTATACTTCTGATAAATTTCGATACAATGTAAAACTATATAATCATACATTAAGCTATGATATTCCTGTTTATAAATTTTTCAAAAAAGATTTAGATTTTATAAAAAGCAATAATTTATATATTTTATTCCCTTTTATTAGTCTATTTAGTGATTACAGCAAAATAATTAATGCTTCTAAAATTGGTTCTAAAAATGAAACATTTAAAAATGAAATCCTAAAAATTGGTGCAAACGCTTATAAAGATATAAAAAAAATTGCTTCATATAGTGATGTTTTCACAAAAAGGGATTACTGCATTATAAAAGATACCATTGCAGAAATTATAGATTACTATCTTGAATCAATTGAAACTTAAGAACAAAGCTGAAACAATTTTATCACCCTCAAAAAAGTTCAAAAAGCAAAATAATTAAATTATAGAAAATTATTTTGCTTTTTTGCTATCTATAACTATAAAAAATAAGATAGGAATTACCCCTATCTTACTAACTTTCAATTCTTAATTTTTTAACTTTATCTATATCTAAACCAGTAATCTT
>SVCK01000005.1 GCA_015058375.1 Clostridium sp. | reverse complement strand
ACAAGATATGGAGTTGCAGCTGTAAAGCTGATTGAAGATGGAAAATTTGGTGAAATGGTATGTTTAAAAGGTGATAAAATATCTTCAGACAGCCTTGAAAATGTTATAGGACAAAAAACTAAACAAGTAAGTCCAGAAGGAGAACTTGTTACTATGGCAAAAAAAATAGGTACTTGCTTTGGAGATTAGCTAAGATTCTTTAGGGAGGTATTATATGAAAGAAATAAAAAGGTATTTGGAATCAAGGATTGGTACTTATGGCTTTTATTTTGAAGATTTAAGAAGTGGGTTTATTTATGGATATAATGAAAACAAACAGATGACTGCAGCTGGATGTATGAAAATGTTTATAGCTGTTTCTTTAGTTAAAGCCGTGGAAGATAAAAAAGTAGATTTTATGGATAAAATATTAATAAAGAAAGATGAAAGGGTATATGGAACTGGAATAATTTGCGAATTTGATGAAAGAGAATATACAGTATTTGAACTTTTAGTAGCAATGCTCATTCAAAGCGATAATACAGCTACTAATAAGATTATTGATATTATAGGCATGGATCGAATTAATTCTGATATAAAAGAAATGAATTTGAAAAATACCTTCCTAAATAGAAAAACTCGAGATGAAAGAAATTTAATAGATAATGTTGAAAATATAACAAGTGCTTATGATTTAGCGCGTTTGTGGAAGATACTATATAGAGGTGAGTATTTAGAAAAAGATGATGGAATAATGATTATAGATATTTTAAGAAAACAACAGATAAAAAATAAAATGTCTCTATATATACCAGATGATTTAAAAATAGAGATATCAAGTAAAACTGGTGATAAAAATGGTGTTGAAAATGATACTGAATTACTTCAACTTGAAAAGGGAGATTTTTCAGCAACTATTTTATCAAGTGGTATTCCCAATAGTGTTTATGGTATTATGACTCTGGCTAAATCTGGTAAGATGATTTGGGATAATATTATGACTAATTGGAGTTAAATATAAAAAAATCATTAACTGAAATGGTTGATGATTTTTTTTAACGTTTAGCAAGTATAAAAATTTAAAATTAAGATAATTGGTAAAGATTATTATGCTGTAAATAACAATAAAAAGAATAAATACAAGACATATTGAATAAAATGAAATATAAGTCAATTAAAACGATATTGATTAATAATTAAGAATAATTTTTTTGGAGGATTTTATGGGAAAATTGTTAAACGAATTTGGGATTAAACCTAAGGCTATTGATTATGGAGAAAATCCTAAAAATGAAAGATATCGCAAGATTGAAGAGGAACATAAATTGTTAGATGATAAATTTAGCAATGTTAAGAGAAAAAATAGGGGTAAATAGAAAAGACTATTGATTTGTATAATTTAAAGTTTAAATAGCAAGTATATGGATGAGGGAGGGTGAAGTAATGGACGTTATATATGATGAATTAAATAAAAAAAAGGAATATGATTTTTATTCTGGAAGAAGAGAAATTGAAGTTCTTTATAGTAGTGAAACTTTAAATATAAATGAACAAGTTGAATTATGTGATTATTTGTTAAGCATGCTGATGAAAATGCATGAGTCTAAAATCATAAGTCCTGAATTTCACTTGAAAGATGATATTCTAATTGAATGTAGAGATACATTGATAAGAAAAATAAAAATGCTTATGGAAGAAAATTTATTAGATAAAGTATGGATGGAAAGCTTTACTGATTTTCTTTTATTTAAATCAAATGAAAAATGGATGGTGAAGCTTGGAATAATTTTATCGCAATTTTACGAAGATTTTAATAAAATAAAAAATGTAATAGATGTATTTTCTAAGAGTGGAGAATATATATTTTATTTGGATAATGCTATAAAAATGATGGACGGATATAATGATTATTTATTCTGTCTAGGGAAAAGAAGCAAGGGCAGTATAAAGCTTTTTGCTCTTACGAACATCGATAATTATAAGGATGATTATGTAAGGTTTATTGTTGAAGAAGGATATAAAGATGAATATTATAAGAATATTTATATAAAATTTATCTTAACTAAAATCGATCTTTTGAATTATCTTAACAATAATATAAATGAAAGTAAATTAGATAATTTATCTTATGTTGTGTCAGTTTACTTAAAAGAAAATAATATATCTTCATCTAGTATTAATTATAAATTTATAAAGGAATTTCTCACTATTTTGAAAGTAAAGGGAAATTCATTTTATTGTCTTTATTGTATGTATCTAATAAAAGAATCAGTACTAGACACAGCAGAAGATAGATTTAAAGCTGATATAGATAAATTTTTGAAAAATAAGAATTGGTTTTATATTTTTAAAGAAAGCGTTTTGAAAGCAAAAGGAGAGAGTGAAGCTATTATTGATTTGGCTGATTATTATGGTTATCAATTAACTTTTGAAGATTTTATACCTTATCTTGAACGTAATAAAAGAGATATGAGTATTTATTTTTATATTGTTCAAGATGGAAATAAAAGAGATAAGATCCAAATGATTAAGTTCTTTTATAATAAGTTTAATATTAAAAATTATATTGGTAATCCTGTAGATAAAGAAGAAGTAGATGATAATAGTGATGATATTATTTTTGCTCTTGTTATTAATGCTTCTAAAAATATGCCAAAAGAAGCTAAGACTATTGCAATGCTTGGAATGTTTGGAAATAGTAATGAAGTTAGAATGCAAGCAGTTAGAATTTTAAGAAGATATAGAGACGATATAAATAAAAAGGACTGGAGCATAATTAAATCATGTTATGATGAAGAACCTAACAAAGATATAAAACTTCTTCTTGATAAACTTTTATTTAGAGATGAAAATAATAAAAAAGAAGTAATTGAAATAAAAAATAAGATATGTGAAGAACATATTGAAGACGTGTATCTTGTTACATGTAATGTATGTGGAACAGCCTATAGACATAGGGGGCTTCTTGAAAATGAAATTGAGAAAAGTAAAATTTTTTATTTAGAGAGGGATACAGCAAATGAATTCAATAATAGTGCTATAAAAATTGCAGGAGAAAGTGGATTTGTTATAGGATATGTTCCTGAAGAGCTTTGTGTTATATTAAACAATATGATTATTGGAAATAAATATCTTTATGCAAAAATTGAAGATTATGATTTTGATAGAGACTATATAAAAGTTAATATATATGAAAGCTATGAAGATGTTGTAGATGCTATAAATAATACACTTCAGATGATAACTGAAAATCAAAATGGAAGTTATATAAATTAGATTAAAAATACATTGACAAGATTAGATTTAAGTGATATTCTTAACGCAAAGAAAAACCTTTAATTTAATCCAGAGAGATTATTAAGGAAGTTACTTAAGACTAAGATAAATAGTATTATTGCGCCTTCCTTAAGGAAAGGCGTTTTTTTAATGTCTAAGTAAAGTATAAAAGTAAAAAATATTAAATAGATGGAAAATTTAAATATCCATCAAAAAACCTTTAATTTTAGCTCAGAGAAGTTAAGAAGGAGTGAAGATTTATGACAAACAAACATTTAATAGACCCTATGGATTTTTCTGTAGATGAATTAGACGAATTATTCGAATTAGCACATCAAATTATTAATGATCCTAAAAAGTTTTCTAAGATATGCGATGGAAAGATTTTAGGCACATTATTCTATGAACCAAGTACAAGAACAAGATTCAGCTTTGAAGCAGCAATGATGAGACTTGGAGGAAAAGTATTAGGTTTCTCTGAACCCAATTCTAGTTCAGCATCTAAAGGTGAAAGTTTAGCAGATACAATAAAAATGGTATCAATATATACAGACATTATTGCTATGAGACATCCAAAAGAAGGAGCTGCAAAGGTAGCAAGTCTTTATTCAAGTGTTCCAGTAATAAATGCAGGAGATGGAGGACATCAGCATCCAACACAAACATTAGCAGATTTACTTACAATTGAATGTATGAAAAAAGGATTAAGAGGACATACTGTAGGATTATGTGGAGACTTGAAATATGGTAGAACAGTACATTCATTAATAAAAGCAATGTCTAGATACGAAGGAACAAAATTTATACTTATTTCACCTAAAGAATTACAAATCCCAGCATATATAAAAGAAGAATTTATTGAAAAGAAAAATATAGAATTTAAACAAGTTGAAAAACTTGAAGATATAATGGATGAAGTAGATATTCTTTATATGACAAGAATACAAAGAGAACGATTCTTTAATGAAGAAGAATATTTGAGATTAAAAGATAGTTATATATTAGATGCAGAAAAAATGAAAATGGCTAAAAAAGATATGATAGTAATGCATCCCCTTCCTAGAGTAAATGAAATTGCTGTAGAAGTAGATAATGATAGTAGAGCTGCATACTTTAAACAAGCGGAATATGGTATGTATGCAAGAATGGCTTTAATGTGCAAACTTTTGGGGGTGATGTAAATGTTAGAAATAACAAGTATAAAAAATGGATTAGTAATAGATCATATAGAAGCAGGTCTTGGAGTTAAGATTTTTAAATATCTTAAACTTGATAAATTTTCTAATAAAGTAGCATTAATTATGAATGCTGAAAGTGAGAAGATGGGAAGGAAAGACATAATAAAAATAGAGGAATGTGATTTAAATAAAATTGATTATACAGTTTTAGCAATAATGTCACCAGGTGTTACTGTTAGTGAAGTTATAGATGGAAAAGTAAATAAGATTGAACCAGAACTTCCTGAAAAGGTTGAAGGAGTTTTAGAATGTCAAAATTCAAGATGCATAACAAGTACTGAAAAATATGTTCCACATTCTTTTGTTTTAATGGATAGAGAAACAGGATTATATAGATGTGAATATTGTGATACTACCATAAAATTAAGTGATATTTAAGGGGGTACTTGGAAGTGAATCTACTAATAAAAAATGCAAGAATAGTTGATGCGTGTCATGATTTTTGTGGCGATATTTATATACAGGATGGAAAAATAAAAGAAATTTCCAAGGAAATAATAAATGAAAATGTTGAAACAATAGATGCTAAAGGAAAGACTTTAATGCCAGCATTCATTGATACTCATACACATTTTAGAGATCCAGGTTTAACATATAAAGAAGATATAGAAACAGGGTCTAAGGCGGCGGTAAAAGGAGGATATACAGGCGTATGTTTAATGGCTAACACTAAGCCAATCGTTTCTGATAAAAAGACTTTAGAGTATATAAGAAACAGAGCTAAAGAAGTTGGCTTAGTAGATGTACATCAATGTGTTTCGGTAACTAAAGATTTTGATGGCGTAACAATTGAACATTTAAATGATTTTAAGAATGATACTGAATTAAAAGCAATCTCAGATGACGGAAAAGGTGTAGTTAACAATGAAATAATGAGAGAAGCTTTAGAGTTAACTAAAGAAACAGGTTGGGTAGTAATGAGTCATGCCGAAAGCCCAGAATTCTCTAAACTTGATATGAGATTAGCAGAAGATATGATGACAATAAGAGATATAGAACTTGCTAAATATACTGGCGGAAGACTTCATATGTGTCATGTATCAACAGTTAAATCAATGAAAGCTATAATTCAAGCTAAAATGGAAGGGGCAAATGTAACTTGTGAAGTTACTCCGCATCACATTTTCTTAACACAAGATATAAGTAACTATAGAGTAAATCCTCCTATAAGAGAAAAGGAAGATGTGGAATATTTGCATTGGGCAATTAAACATGGATTTGTTGATTGCTTAGGAACAGATCATGCACCACATACAGCAGAAGATAAGAAAAACGGATCACCAGGAATGGTAGGACTTGAAACAGCTTTCTCAATATGTTATACAAGCTTAGTTAAAAATGGAGATATTTCATTAAATAAATTAAGTGAAATAATGAGCAAAAATGGTGCTGAAATACTTGGAATGAATAAGGGAATTATAAGCATAGGAAAAGACGGCGATTTAGTATTAGTAGATTTAGATAAAAAGATAAAAGTTAATAGCAGTAACTTTGCATCTAAAGGAAAAAATACTCCTTATGAAGGAATGGAATTCTATGGAGATATATTAATGACTATAAAGAATGGAAAAGTTGTATATAAGAAATAGGAGGATTTGAGTAATGAATATAATGGATAAGCTATATAAAAGAGTTGAAGAAAGAGGAGTTGTATGCGTAGGATTAGATACCTCTTTAGATTATATACCATCTTTTATTAAAGAGGGAAGATCAGAAGAAGATGCAATAGTTGAATTCAATAGACAAATAATAGAAGCTACAGATGATGTGGCAGCATGTTTTAAGGTTCAAATTGCTTACTATGAAGCTTTGGGATTAGCAGGACTTAGTGCTTATAAGAGAACTCTTGATATTTTAAGAAAAAAAGATGCTGTAATAATTGCAGATATTAAAAGAGGAGATATTGCAGCTACTGCAAAAATGTATGCTAAAGGGCATTTTGAAGGAGATTTTGAAGCAGATTTTATAACTTTAAGTCCATACATGGGAATGGATAGTATAGAACCTTATATTCCATATTTACAAACAGGAAAAAAAGGTGTATTTAGCTTAGTTAGAACTTCTAATAAAGGAGCTGAAGATATCGAATATTTAGATACAATTTCAGGAGATAAAGTTTATTCTGTAGTAGGAGAAAGATTAATGAAAATGGGTAAAGACTTAACTGCTGAATGTGGATATCATCCAATAGGTGGAGTAATAGGATGTACTCATGTTGAAGAAGGAAGAGCTCTAAGAAAGAGATTTAATTCAATGTTCTTTCTTATACCAGGATATGGAGCTCAAGGTGGTAAAGCAGAAGATGTTGCTATGTATTTAAATAACGGAAATGGTGGAGTTGTTAACTCTTCAAGAGGAATTATAGCAGCATACAAAAAGCTTGGAAGAGATGAAAAAGATTTTGCAAAGGTTGCAAGAGAAGAAGCAATAAAGATGAGAGATGCAATAAGAGAAGCTGTAGCTAATCTTAAATAGGGGGATAATTATGAATTTAACATATAGAAGATCTGAAATACTTTCAAACGAAAAAGTTATTGATAATATATATAAGATGGTTTGTACTGATAATAATGAAGTTAAGCCGGGACAGTTTTACATGTTAAAGAAAGAAGGAAGTGCTACACTTCTACCAAGACCAATAAGTGTATGTGAAAAAGAAGATGGAACTGTTACTTTTATGTATGCAGTAGTAGGAAAAGGAACTGAGGAATTTACTAAGATGAAAGTTGGAGATGAAATATCTTTGACAGGTCCTCTTGGAAATGGATTTGAATTAGAAAACTTAGGAAAAACAGCAATAGTTGCAGGAGGAATTGGAACAGCTCCTATGGTAGAAGTAGTTAAGAGACTTAGAGAAAAAAACAAAGATGAAATCATAGATGTTTATGCAGGATATAGAGATAATATTTTCTTGACTGAAGAATATGAAAAGTATGCAAATTCTGTGAAAATAACAACAAATACAGGAAAACATGGACATAAAGGTTTTGTAACAGAGATATTTAAACCAGAAGAATATGATACAGTTTTATGTTGTGGACCAGAAGTTATGATGAAGGCAGTAATTGAAATGTGTAAGGAAAAAGGAACAAAAATATTTGTATCAATGGAAAAACATATGGCGTGTGGAGTTGGAGCATGTTTAGTATGTACATGTAAAACAAAAGATGGAAATAAGAGAACATGTAAAGATGGTCCAGTGTTTGATGGATACTATGTAGAACTTTAGGGGGAATGAGGAATGTTAAAAGTAAATATTAATGGAGTAGATTTTAAAAACCCAGTTATAGCAGCTTCAGGAACCTTTGGTTTTGGACAAGAATATAATAATTTTTATGATGTGGGAATTTTAGGAGGAATATCTTCTAAAGGATTAACTTTAAGACCTAAAGAAGGAAATGATGGTATAAGAGTATTTGAAACTCCATCTGGAATGATGAATTCAGTAGGGCTAAATAATCCAGGAGTTGATGCATTTATAGAAAAAGAACTTCCTAACATGCGAAATCTAGGAACTAATATCCTAGCTAATGTAGGAGGAGGATGTTTTGAAGACTATGCACAAGCTATTGAAAAGATAAATAATACAGATGTTGACATTATAGAACTTAATATTTCATGTCCTAATGTACAACATGGTGGTATGGCTTATGGAATTAAGTCTGATATAGCTTATGATTTTGTTAAAGAAATGAAAAAGATAGCAAAAAAACCTTTAATGGTTAAGCTTTCACCTAATGCTGAAAACATAGTTGACATGGCAGTAAAGGTAGAGAAGGCAGGGGCAGACTCAGTAAGTCTAATTAATACAATAAACGCCTTAGCAATAGATCCGTATAAAAGAAAAGCAATATTTAATAATGTGACAGCAGGACTTTCAGGACCAGCTGTTAAACCAATAGCTTTAAGAATGGTTTATCAAGTAGCAAAAGCAGTTGAAATTCCAGTAATAGGACTTGGAGGAATTAGTACAGGAATGGATGCTATTGAATTTATGATGGCAGGGGCTAGTGCTGTACAGATAGGAACAGTCAATTTTAGTAATCCAATGGCTGGAAAAGAAATTATTACTCAAATGGAAGAATTTTGTACATCTCAAGGTATTAAAAATATAAATGAGATTGTTGGAATAATTAAATAGTAAGTTAATTATTTGATACTTAAAAAGGGAGCTTATATTTTGAGGTTATCTCAGGTTGAATTGTCTCCCAAAAGTTAAATTTAAAATCTAACTTTTGGAAGACAGGTTCATTTATAAGCTCCCTTTAAAAATGTAGATATATTTTTAAATATATACAGATGCAAAAACAACAAATATTACCTATCATTTCTGCAATTAGACATACCTTAATCAATTTGCTTGCTATTCTTTTCCAACCATACTTGTATCTTGTAAAGAAGTTTTTTCGAGTTAGGACTTTAAGTAGTATTGCAAAGCAGATAAATAATACTACTGCTGCTACTGTAAATATTGGAAGTAGTATTTTCAATATTGCTAAAGTTATTTCTATGCCTATTAATATTAAAAATAATGGAAAAAGTATTATCATATTTATCCTACTTTCTTTGTTTAATTTTTAGTATTTTGTAATAATACAGGTATTATAACTTTATTTTCTATGTAGTACAAGCTATAAGTAGTAGTTTTAAAGAGTTGAGGGATATAAAGATATAAGACTAAATTAATGATTTAACCTTACTTGGATGCTGTTGAGCTATTGGATGAATTATATCAGATACTTGGGAAAGTTATAGGATCTAGTGTGTAAACATATTTAAATTTAGAAGGTTTTAATTCCTTTTAGAAAAGTTAGAAAAATCTATTGCATATAATTTAGTATATTTAGAAATAAGATTGGTTAATAATGGGGAGAAATGTTTGTGAAATTATAGACGATTATGGAAAGTATAAAGATAATAAATAAGCTGTATCTTTTAAGAAAGATTTACAATAATAATTATTTGAATATAAGTTTAAATAAATGTGAAGCATAGTGTTTTAAATAATTCTAGTACTAATCCTTTTGATTAAGTTAGAATACATTTTAGCAAAAAACAAAATGAGATAAAATAATACAATATAAAATTAGGTTTAATATATAAAATTATGATATAATACAAATAAATGAGAGTAAAAATGTTGTTTTAAAAGGAGTGATGAAATGCGTGTTCTTGAAATATTAAATCTACAAAAGAAATATGATGAACGTCAGGTATTAAATAATTTATCATTCTATGTGAAGGAAAAAGAGATATTAGGCTTTTTAGGACCTAATGCAGCTGGAAAGAGCACTTCCATCAATATAATTTCTACAGTTCTCTCTCCTGACAGAGGAAATATTTTATTTATGGGTGAGGACATTAAGAAAAATAAGAAGAAGTATAAAAAAAGCATTGGAGTTGTGCCTCAAAAACTTGCTATTTTTGAGAATGTATCAGCTTTTCATAATGTGAAATTTTTTGCTGGATTTTATGATTTAAGTCCTAAAGAAATAAATGAGAGAGTTTACGAAGCTCTTGATATGGTTGGACTTAAGGATCGTGCTGGTAATCTTCCAAGAACTTTTTCGGGTGGTATGAAACGTAGATTAAATATTGCATGTTCATTGGTACACAAACCCAAATTATTAATTTTAGATGAGCCTACTGTTGGAATTGATCCACAATCTAGAAATCATATATTAAATGTAATTAAGAAATTAAGAGATCAGGGAACCACAGTGATTTATACAACTCACTATATGGAAGAAGTTGAGGCTATATGTGATCGTGTGGTTATAATTGATGAAGGAAAGATAATAAAAGAGGGTAGCATTAAAGAGTTAATAAGTTATGATACTGAAATTTACACTGTTTCAGTAAAGGACATAAATAAATTAAAGGTTGATGATTTAAAATATATAGAAGGTATTAAGGAAGTTGTGCTTAATGACAGAGAAATTAAAATTACAGCTTTAAAAGAATTGAATGTTATTAATAAATTCTTGCAGATACTTATTAATGAAAACATTGAGATATTAGGAATTAGTAAGGAAGAAGAGTCTTTAGAAAACATATTTTTAAGTTTAACAGGAAAGAAACTTCGTGATTAGGGGGAGGTTAGATTGATAGTTCTTAACTTTTTAAAATTTCAGCTTAGGCTACTATTCAAAAATAGAAACTATATGCTGCAGTTAATGGTTCTTCCATTAGTTTTGCTAGTAATTATAGGGTACATAAACAAGGATGGTTTTACTTGTGAGTTTACTTCATATCAATACTATTTTATTGGAGTTCTAATCTTTATATATTCAGGTATAGGTACTAATATTTCTTTTAATTTTATTGATAAAGATAATAAGAGCGGTAATCTTAGAACTATATTTGCTCCTGTAAATAATAAGATGATTTATATATCACACATTTTTTCGGCACTTTCATTTGCATTTATAACTTTATTAGTAAATTTAATTACTTTTAAGTTTATATTTGAAGTGGATTTTTCTGAATCTGCATTAATGATTTTTTTAGTACTTCTTTCAGTTGTTTTTGTTTCTAGTAGCATTGGAATCTTGTTTAGTTTAATTATTGATGATGCGGTTATTATAGAAGAGATTTTTACAGTGTTTCAGTTGCTATTTTGCTTTATTGGGGGATGTTTTTTTTCGATAGAATCTATAGCTAATATTCCTCAATTTATAATTTATCTTTCACCTATTAAGTATGTAATGGATGGATTATTACAGAGCATGTATGAAAATAGTAATACTTTATCTTTTATTATTATTTTTATAAATGTTATTATAGGTTCGATTTTGATAAAGGTAAGTAGTTTGTTTTTTAAGGAAGAAAATTATGTTTAGTGAGTGATGAGTAATGAAAAATATATTAGTAATATTTAAAAACAATTTGTTAGGTATTAAAAAATACTTGTTTCTATTATTAGTAATGCTTATAAGTATTCCTTTAATCTTTTTAATGGGAAAAACCTTTAGTAATGAAAATGAAGAACTTAAAAAAAATATAGCAGTAAACTGTGAAAGTGAATCTCAGGAAAGGGAAGTAAAAGAAAAACTTGAAGATAGCAAAGTTTATAACCTTATTTTTACAAATGAAGTACATAAGACTGATTTAATAAATGGAAAGTATTTAGCTGAAGTTGGATATGAAGATGGAGAAGCTTTTATAAAATCCTATAGAAGCAATGATGATATCAGCTATCTAAATAACTTATTTTTTGGAAGTGAAATTTCAAAATCTAAAAATAATACAATGGTATGTAAGGTTATTGGATTTCTATGTATATTGATTTTTATGGTATCAAAATTATTTATGGGAAATCTGCTTGAAGAAAGAGAAAATGGTATTTTATCAAGGATTTTAACTGGAGGAGTTTCCTTTTATGAATACTCTTCATCTCAAATGCTATTTAACTTCTTGGTTATATTTATTCCTTGTGTAGTGTTATCAATAATTTCGATTTTTGTACTGGAAATTAAAACTATTAATTTTGGTTATTTTCTTTTATTGTTAATGTTTGTTTGCTTGACTGCAAGTAGTTTTGCATTTTGTGTTTTTAACTGTTTTAAAAAAAAGGTTACAGTTGAATTTGTATCAAGTATGGTTATTTTACTTACATCTATATTTGGTGGATGTATTATAGATACTTACGATGATAACAAAGTAATAAGTTTTATTAGAACCCTAATTCCTCAAAAAATTCTTATAAATCTTGGAGATGTATTTGAAGTAAAGAAAATAATTCTTTTAATAATAATAAATGTAGTATTTATTTTTGTAGGAATGAGTGTTGGAAAAAGTAATTGCGATAAAGGTATATATATTTAAAAAATAAAAATGAGGGGACGTAAGATAAGGATGTTAGATGACAGTAAAACCTTACAGGATATTATTTTAAGAAATAAGGATATAGAAGATAGAGGAATTATTGTAGTTTATGGTGATGATAATGAAGTATTCATGTCTTATAAAGATATATATGAAAGAAGCTTATGTTTATTAGGTGAGTTTCAGATGCGAGGT
This sequence comes from Clostridium sp., assembly GCA_015058375.1. Classification (GTDB taxonomy): domain Bacteria; phylum Bacillota; class Clostridia; order Clostridiales; family Clostridiaceae; genus Clostridium. The sequence goes on along the minus strand of SVCK01000005.1, from coordinate 1,117 downwards.
ATTTCAAAAGGTGATTTGCTAATTTTCCAATTAGAGGATAATATTAAGTTTGTCGTTTCCTTTTGGGCTTCAATTTTAGGGGGAATAATTCCTGTTCCTTTAGTGGTTGGAACTAATGAAAAGTCTATAAATAGGCTACTTAAGATTTTTGATATTACAAAGAAACCTAGTGTATTAATGGAAGAGAAGGTTTTTAAGAAATTTAATAAATGTTTTAAAGGTATAGATAATCATGAATTAATAGACAAAATTATTGAGTTGAAAGACGTAAATTCATACAAAGTTAAGGGGGAAATTAAAAAATCTGATAGTGAAGATACTGCTTTTATACAATTCTCATCTGGATCAACAGGAATGCCAAAAGGTGTTGTGTTAAGTCATAAAAATCTTATTGCAAATACTGAGGGGATTATAAAGGGAATTAAGTGTACTAGTGATGATTCATCTATGAGTTGGATGCCATTAACTCATGACATGGGTTTAATTGGATTTCATATAACACCTTTTAGGCAGCAAGTTAATCAGTATTTATTAGTAACGTCTATGTTTATTTTAAATCCTATATTATGGATTAAAAAAGCTTCAGAACATAAGGTTACAGTTTTAAGTTCACCTAATTTTGGATATAAGCATTTTTTAAGAGCTTATTATGCAAGACCAGAACAGGAATTTAATCTTGAAAAGGTAAGAGTTATTTTAAATGGTGCTGAACCAATTTCTATAGATATAATTAATCAGTTTTTAGATGCTATGGAAAAGTATGGGCTTAAAAGAAATACAATGTTTCCTGTTTATGGATTGGCTGAAGCTAGTCTTGCTGTGGCATTTCCACCAATTAATGAAATGATGAAAAGTATAAGTGTAGATAGATTTAGTTTAGGGGTGGGTGAAAAAGTAATATTAAGCAATGGAGAAAATTCAATTAAATGTGTTGATGAAGGATATCCAGTAATGCATTGTGATATTAAGGTATGTGATAAAAATGGAAAAGAATTAAAAAATGATGTTGTAGGTTATATAAAGATTAAAGGTGAGAATGTTACAAAGGGTTTCTATGAAAATCCTAAAGAAACTAAGGAAGTTATAGATGAAGAAGGATGGCTTAATACTAAGGATT
>SVCK01000004.1 GCA_015058375.1 Clostridium sp. | reverse complement strand
CCTGTCTTAGTGAAGGCAGTTTCTGTAACTACTGGAGCAGGAGCAGTAAATGTAACATAATCAGCACTTACATATCCAAAACCACCATTAAACCTAATTTTATACCACTTATTATCAGTAGTTTTAGCAACTATATCAATCTTTGTATTATTACCTAATTTACCTAATGATGCAGCATTTGTACTTGGACTCTTTCTTACATTTAGAGGAGTAGAAACAACTTTAACATAGCCTGTCCTATTGAAGGCAGTTTCTGTAACTACTGGAGCAAGTGTAACATAATCAGTACTTACATATCCAAAACCACCATTAAACCTAATTTTATACCACTTATTATCAGTAGTTTTAGCAACTATATCAACCTTTGTGCCATTACCTAATTTACCTAATGATGCAGCATTTGTACTTGCACTTTTTCTTACATTCAAAGTAGTAGTTACTTTAACATAGCCTGTCCTATTGAAGGCAGTTTCTGTAGATGCTGGTGAATCCTTACGAACATATTGAGAACTCATATATCCAATAATATTACCATATTTAATTTTATACCAACCATTAGTTGAAGATAAAATTTCAACTCTTACGCCTTTATTCAATTTTCCTAAAGACTTAGAACTTGTACTTGCTGATTGTCTTATGTTTACACTGTCACCAGTTACGGTTCCATAAGTTGTAGCAGCATTTGCTATTACTGTCATTTGTGGAATACTACAAGTTATCGTAGTAGTCATAATTACGCCTGAAATTATCGCACTTAAAATCTTCTTTTTCATACTTAATCTCCCTTTTTGTTTAATATATTCTATTGTATTTTAATACATCTATTACAATAAATCAATATTTTTGTATTATTATAGGGTTAATTGGATATAGATGTAATAAAGGATGAAAATCTGTCATAAGATTTTTCATCCTTTATTCCTTTTAACGTCTAAGAAATTATGAAATTTAAAAAAAATAACAAAAACGTGACAAAGCCACTTTTTTTAATTTTTCAATGTAAGTGTTAAATAATTATAGCGATGATTTCTGTAGTGCTATACAAACTATTAAATTAGCTTCAGCAGATTTTAAAGTTTCTTTACATGCTTTTAAAGAAGTTCCCTTTGTTGCAACATAATCAAAAAGCAATATATTCTTATTTTTTAAATCTTTACAACATGAATTAATTGTATTACCTGACCTATCTAAACATTGTACAAATTCTAATTTTTCATGTTTACTGCTTAATTTTTTTAAAAGTTTCTTAATCCCTTCACTTATGTAATCATCTTGATTATCAGGAACACTTGTTACTATATCAAATTCTTGTAAATTATGATCCTTCAAATTTTCCTCTAAAAGCTCTAAATAATAATCAATAGCTTCTTCCTTATTTTTTCTAAGATCTAAAATGTTTTTTAGATTTTCATTTGTATAATTACTATTTTCAGTACTTGCTTGATCTTCTAAATAATAAATACCTGTTTCAGATTTGTTTAACATAAGCTCACCCCCACTTTTATAATATAGCTTTTTAATTGTAAATAAAAGTCTAAAATTACTTAATTTTCATCAATTGTTTTTATATTAGTTCTAATTGATTGAATTTTCTTTAGATTCTACATTTTTATGTATACGTTTGTATTTGTGATTATTTTTTGATAATTTGTCTATACTAATGTTGAGGTGATAAAATTGAAAATTTATAAACATAATGTTAATTATAAAAACAAAATAAGAATTTTATATCTTTTAGCACTTTCAGTAATTTTTTCACTTATACTAGCTTCAAATATTTCAATGATCTATTTTGCATCTACTACTGTAAACAGAATGGTGATATCGTCAATTTTATTAACTATATCAGGAGTAATAATTTCTATCCCTGTTTACATAACAACAAACATGTTAAAAACATGTAAAACAGAAACATTAAAAGCATTTAATATATTGTTAAATATATCAGGTACTGCTTTATTCATGATGTTAATATATATACTTTTTACAATTTATCATATAGTATGTATATAATAAAAATCGCTTAGATGACATTGTTTAGCCATCCAGGCGATTTTTTAAATTTCTTTTATTCAGTTCCTTCTAAGGTAATTATATAGATATTATTTTCTTCTTTTAGCAAGTTTGATTTTTTTATATTCTTGCCTTTAACTACACTTAAATGTGTTATATCAACATTTACTAAAGGAAACTTTTCAATACACTCTAAAATTTTCATTAAAGATTGTGATGTAATTGCATTAATTACTATTCTTATTTTAGGATTTTTATATAAAAGCACCTCTATAATTTCTTCTAAATTATTAGATATACCATCTATAAAAGCATGTGTTGGAATATCTAAATTCATTAAAATTTCTGGTTCTTTTCCCTTAACAATATATAAATTATCAGCTTTAAATTTCTTTTTATTTTCATTAATAATATTTATATTTTCATCATCTTTTTCAATAGCATAAACCTTGCCTTTTGGAATATTTAATGCTGCTTCTACTGAAACAGATCCTGTTTTAGCACCTATATCATATACTACTGAATTTTGTGTTAAACCTAATTTTATAATAGAAAGACTTCTAGCTTCTTCATTTATCTTTGCTCCTTCATTATATAAAAGGTTTTCATTTTGTATGTTGTTATAAATTCTTTTATTACAATTTTCATTAAAGAATATACAAACACATAACCCATTGTAAGTATAATCAACAAATTCTTTAACTTTTCCAACTTTAATACATTCATTATCAAAAGATAAATTACATCCAACTGCCATATTAATATCTTGAAGTCCATAATCTACAAGCTTATTACAAATATTATTTAAATCACAGTTTTCTGCTCCAAGCAAAGTAAATACCTTTTCGTTATTCAATACTTCTGCTACAATATTAGTTTCTTTTCCATTAAAACTAATAAATTCCATATCTTCCCAAGGTATTTTTAATTTTGAAGCAAAATAAGCCATAGAGGAAACCCCTGGTATTACTTTTACATCATAACCCGAAAGTCTTTTTAAAATATTATTAGCATTACTATAAAAACCAACATCCCCCAAATAAGCAATAGCAATATTTTCATACTTTTGATTATCTTCTATGAATTTTAATATTTCTAGTGACTTATAAAATACAAATATAGGTTTGTTGAATTTTTCTAATGTTTTAAATGCTTTTCCAACACAAATTATAACATCACTTTTTTTTAATATATCATTAGCTTCAAATGTTAAAGTATTAAAACTTCCAACACCTAGAGAAATTAAATTAACAGTTCTTCTTATTTCCATATTACACATTTTTATAACCTCTAATATCAATAATTGTGTAAATCCTATGTTTATCTATGTATTTTGCTGTTATGTCATAGGCTTTTTTAATATAGTTGCATTTTTTATCACTTAAAAAATCAAATAAAACCATTACATAAAACACTCCATTCTTCTTACGTTATACTTAAAAAAGTGGCTTCATCACGCTTTCATTAATTAATGAAAGCATTTTTAGTATATTTAATCTTAACTGAAGTCACTTTTTTTGCTAGACGGTTAAAAATTCTATTCTTTAATAGTTTTTCCCAATATTTAAAATTCATTAGTAATATTTTTTCTTAAAATCTCTGCCTGTTTTTCGCTAATTTCTATAGAATTTATATCAATGGAAGCTGGTACTGTAGTTAGTGGATAATCTTTAATCCATAAATTGCCGTCAATTATTTCCTCTGTATTTATGTTTTTGCTTGAATCTTGCTCTACTACTTCCTCTAAATCTTTATAAGGTGTAATAACAACAACCCTTCTAACAGGTTCTTCAAATTCGCTATATATATTAAAAAAGCTATTGTAATTTTCAAAATTATCACATGAAGTTACAAGCTTTACATAAAGATTAAGTTCTTTAGCTATATCAACTGCTTTTATCATTGTTTTCTCTCCTAATTATTAAAATTCAGTTTAAATTTTAATCCATCTTCTCCTAAAATAGTATTTTCAAATTCTTCTCTAGCATTTTCAATATAATCTTCAGGATTTAATAAAGATGTTCCTAAATGCGTTAAAACTAATTTTTCAACATTTCCTTTCCTTGCTACAATTGCAGCTTCTCTAAAAGTCATATGCTTATTTTTAACAGCCTTTTCTATATCTAAATCATCACCATATGTACCATCTGAAAAATGCAAATTGCTATGATTTATGAATTTTTTAATAGAGTCTATTGGCCTTGTATCTGTTACAAAAGTAACCTTAATTCCTTCTCTCTCTTCACCTAAAACCATATCTTTTCTATAAACTTTTCCTTCAAATTCTATATTACCTTTTGATTTTTGAAGTTTACTCCATAAAATCTTTGGTACATTATTTACTTGAGCCTTTTCTACTGAAAATTTAGGATTTCTTTTAAAATAGAAACTATAACCAAGACATGGTGAAGAATGATCTAATTTTAGAGTATTTATGGATACAAGATCATCTATAAATAGGAACTCATCATTAGATGCCTCTATTACATTTACTTCATAAGGTAAATACTTTGCTATAACCATAAGTCCGTCTACAGCTTCTTTAATTCCATTTGGCCCGATAATGGTTAAAGGTTCTATCCTCCCACTATTACCAATAGTTCCAAGAAGTCCTGGAAGACCAGCAATATGGTCTGCATGAGTATGAGTAATACAAATAACATCTATAGCTTTAAAGCCAGTGTTTGCTATTTTCATAGATACTTGAGTTCCTTCTCCACAATCAACTAATATTTTCTTTCCTCTGTAACATATTAACAATGAAGATAAAAATCTACTAGGTATAGGCATACTCCCCCCAGAACCCAAAAGTGTCAAATCAATCACTATATAATACACCTCATTTTTACATAAATTGTTTATACTCATCCCATAAGTATACAATTATTTGTTCTATTAAATCTATTTGCTTAGATATTGCTTCCATATTCTTCTCGAAATTTTCTGTATTAAGTGGTTGTCCACATTTATAGTTCATCTTTACTAAACTTAAATCTATTTCAAGTGGTTTTTTAAGATTTTGAGTTTTGTCTATACGCTTTACTAATTCAGTTATTACTTCATTTTCATCTTTTACTGTTTCAGTAGTATAAGAATTGAAATCTTTAATTTTAACAATTAATTTATTACATTCTTCTTCAATAAAATTAATTGTCTTCTTTGCATAATCAAAATTCTTATCTTCAATATGCTGAGGCAATACTTCACAACAAGTTTTTAATAATTCAGCTATTTTATACATCTCATTGATTATTTTTTCTTTTGTAACATAATCTAAACATTCTCTATACTTTCTCTTTTTCTTATCTTTATTTGCATAAGTATCATTTAAAAATGATGTTATACTTTCTTTATTGCCTAGTATTTGTATAACATTCTTTAAATCTTCTGTACATTTTTCACATACTTTATTTAAAACAACGTAATCATATTTAGAAAAAGATTTATATAGATTTTTAAAATTTTCAAATAACTCAATAAATGCTCCCATAGAATAAGCAAAACATCTATCTTCTTCTTGCTGCTTTTCTGTTGGCTTATATTTATTATTATAAAATTGAGTCAAATCCAATCCTAGCCTATTTATAGTAACTTCAATTTCGTATCTTGCAGAATCTAAATAGAAAATATCGTTTTTAAATTTGTGAAATGATCTTGGATACTCTCCTTTCTCATTGGAAAATTCTTTAATTAATTCAAAAATTTCATCTATAAGTTTGTCAACTTCATCATATCGTGCTTCTTCTTGCTTTTTACTAATTTTTTTAAATAACTTCATAAACTCTTACTTCCTCATCTAAAATGCTTTTAATATTATTTTATATCATAACACAGTCTACATCAACTTTAGAGGACAATAAATATTAAATCCAATCTATAATTTTTTCATTAATATCATTAATTTTTAATTCAGTTACAGTATATTTTTGAACTTCTTTTTCATTTAATGGATCATTATTTATAAATATCTCTAAGTCAATTTTTTCTTCACATTTCATTAAAAAAACAATACCTGTATTATTTGTTTTAGATGCTGTAAAAAGTATATGCGAATTTTCAACTTCATTTTTTAATTTTTCTAAATGTTGTTTTACTAATGCATCCAATTTTAAGCCACTAACTGGAATTGGATTATTAAATTTACCTTCTACTAAAAAATATCTCACAAAACCATTTCTCCTTTATTCTATATATTTTTATTCTTTCATAATTTAAAAATTTTATTCATACTTGAAATTTTTTTCACGAATCTTTTAAAGATGGATTTGTAATGCTAAAAGAAATGAATTTAAATTCTAATATATTTTCTTAGACGTTAAAAAATTATACTTTCTTAACTGTAAGTGATGTAACACTTACAGCAAAGAAAGTATATCAGTGCTAAAAGTTGAATTATAATCAATTTCGATGTAGTTTTTCATTAAAATTCTTTTTGTCTTTTCAAGATTTGTAATCAAAGCATCAATTGATTTATTTATAAATTGGATATCTGGTTCTATGTTCATTATAGCACTATTACTATAACAAAAATTTTTCCATAATGTCACAAATGCATTAAAAGAATATGCAAAACTTCTATATTCATCATCGTTTGGACTAGTGGCAATATATTTATAATCATAGAATTTTTCTACAGATAATCCTGAATTAATTAATATCATCTCTAATTGAAATCTTGCACAATCAAGAGAAAATATATCCCTTTCTAATTTGTCACAGCTTTTAATTACTACACAGTGTGATTTTGTATAACTACATGACAACTCAAAGATATCATTTATCAATAAATTGATTCGTTTAAATTTTTCTATATTATCATTGGAATATGTATCCATGAATTTTACCCCCAACTTAATACACTGGTAATTAAATCATCTAATAATAGTTTACACCTTATTTCGACATTCGTCAAACAAACTCGAAATTTTAAGTGTGATATCTTTTTAATAATGTATAAAAAGCATCTTTTGTATATAAATGTATTATTTGTTTATAAAATCATTAATATTTTCAACAAAATCAGCAAAAAGCTCTGCCATTAATAGGAACCATTATTAATAACAGAGCTTTTGCTGATTTACTTTTAGAGCTGAAAAAAGTGGATTACTGCACTAAAAAGCACAATGTAATCCACTTTTTTTAATAGAATTATATTTTGAATTCTAAATTATTTTGCATATTTTTTGATTATTTCTATAATTATATTCTTACAGATTTCCATACCTTCAACAGTTATATGTTCAGATGAACCATGGAAAGCATATCCGCCTGTTCCAAGATTAGGACAAGGAAGTCCCATATAACTTAATGTTGCACCATCTGTTCCTCCTCTTATTGGTTCAATAACAGGAGTTACCCCTAAATCTTCCATTGCTGTTTTTGCATTTTCAATTAAATGGAATACTGGTTTAATATGTTCTAACATATTTTTATATTGATCATTTATTTCTACAGTAACAGTTCCTTCACCATATTTTTCATTTAAGAACTTTTCAATTGCTTTTAATGTAGCTTTCTTTTCTTCAAATTTAGAGCTGTCATGATCTCTTATAATATAATGCATATTAGCTGCAGCAGTATCACCTTTCATACTTTCTAAATAATAGAATCCTTCATAATTTTCTGTATGTTCTGGTCTTTCAGCTAGAGGAAGCATTCCATTAAATTCACATGCTACATTTAAAGAATTTATCATTGTATTTTTTGCTGAACCTGGATGTACAAGAATTCCTTTTATATCAACTTTTGCACTTGCAGCATTAAAGTTTTCGTAAGATAATTCTCCTTCTTGTCCTCCATCAACAGTATAAGCAAAGTCTGCTCCAAAACCTTTTACATCAAAATAGTGAGCTCCAAGCCCTACTTCTTCATCTGGAGTAAATGCTACACATATTTTACCATGAGGTATATCACTGTTTATTATTTCTTCACAAGCAGTTAAAATTTCAGCTATTCCAGCTTTATCGTCTGCTCCTAAAAGAGTTGTACCATCTGTAGTTATTAATGTTCTACCTTTTAAATTTTTTAAATGAGGGAAAGTGTCTACAGAAAGTACAGAATTATTTCCTTTTAATATAACATCTTCTCCATTATAATTTTCAATTATTTGAGGATTTACATTTTCCCCACTTGCACTTGGAGCTGTATCCATATGTGCTATAAAACCTATTTTTGGCTTTTCTTCATAACCTTTTGTTGCTTCAATGTATCCGTAAACGTAACATTTATCATCTACTCTTACATCTTTTAAGCCTAAACTCTTCATTTCTTCTACAAGAATATTTGCTAAATCAAATTGTCTCATAGTAGTTGGATGAGTTTTTGAATTTTCATCTGATGTTGTATATATTTTTACATACTTTAATAGTCTTTCATATGCTTTCATTTTTCAATTCTCCTTAAAAATATTTTTATACATATATTTTACCATCAATCCTGAAAAAATGACATACTAATAATATTTTTTTTGAAATATTATAATTTTTATCAATAAATATTATATTTAAAGATGTATTTAAAAACATAGCTGTTCCCTTTTTTTCAGAGAACAGCTATATTTATTCATAATCCTTTGTTTCAGTTTTTAAACCTTTTTTCTTTAATCTCTCTTCTACCATTTCTTTTATTATTGTATAAATTACTGCAAATAATGGTACTCCTATAATCATTCCTACTAATCCTAAAAGTTTACCTGCTACTAATATTGAAAATAATATCCAAAATGCTGATATACCAATAGAATTACCTAATATCTTAGGGCCTATAATATTTCCATCAATTTGTTGAATAATTAATATTATTAATATAAACCAAGCTGCTTTAATAGGCGATACAAATAAAATTATTATTAATGAAGGAATTGCTCCTATAAATGGTCCAAAAAATGGGATTATATTAGTTATTCCTACTATAATTGATACCAAAAGAGTATATGGCATTTGTACTATTGTTAAAACAATAAATGTTAATATTCCTATTATAAATGAATCAAGAATTTTTCCACTTATAAACTTACCAAAAGTCAAATTACATCTTCTACCTAAATTTATAATCTTTTCAGAAAATTCTAGAGGAAATATTGCATATATAACCTTTCTATTTAATGCAATAAATTTTTCTTTATCAGCTAATAAATATATAGATACAATTAATCCAATTATAATATTCCAAATACTTGATGCAAGACTTGCAAGCACTCCCCCTAGTACAGGAATTAAATTTGTCACAAATTTCACTGTATAATTGACAAATTCATTCCAATTCTCAATAGCAGCATTTTGTATTCCCTCATTTAAATTAAACTCTAGCATTAAATCATCAAATAGCTTTCCAAGATTAGTTATATACATCGGAATATCGTTTACTAATCCAACAATGCTTTCAACTAATTGTGGGAAAACAAATTTCATAAATAGTAGTACTATTAAAGCTACAGTTAAATATGTAAAAAGTATACCTACTCCTCTCTTGGATTTCATTTTTCTAAAAAACTTATCTTTTAATACTTTTTGTTCATAGAACCTTAAAATAAAATTAAAAACATAAGCCATTACAATTCCCATTATTATAGGTTCCATAATTCCCATTACATTATTGAGTTTATCTAATACATTTCCAAGCTGTGAAACTCCTAAATAAAACAAAATAACAGAACAGATTACTATAAAAGTATATACTGAAATGGTAGTATATTTAGTATTCCAATTAACTTTCATGTTTCCTCCTAATGTAGTTTATTTTTTTATAAGATGGATAAAACGAGTTGTCAAATTTAATCTTAACTGAAGTCACTTTTTTAGCTATACAGCAGTGTTCTTAAAGCTTAAATATTCCTTTTTTAAGCTTTAAACACTGCTGTTGCACTATATTTTTAATGTCTTTCCATTCTCTATTCTATTTTCTTAATTTTTTTGTTAAAAAATAAATCCCAGCACCTATAGTTACTGTTCCTACAACCGCTGCTGTAGTTTCTAACACAACTAATAAATTTTTAAATTTTTTCTTTACATCAGTTGAAGATTCACTCTCATCTTCAACAATTAAGTTCTTTATTTTTCTTGAAACATAATAAGCTTTTACAAATCTTTCTTTTGAAAAGTTTGATTCCAAATCAAATTTAAGTTTATTAAAATATTCCAAAGTCCATTCATCAGGATTATCACTTAATACTTCATTATCATGCGTATCAAATATTTCATAATTTGAGGCAAGGTCTAAAGCCTCTTTAAATGTTTCATTAGGATAGTTTTTTTCTAAAAGTTCATCTTTTAGTATTTCACGAGCTTTACCAATATCTTTTTGGCTAATTGCTAATTTTAAGTTATCGATCATAAAACCACTCCAAACCCTTATAATTTACAATACCATTTTACCATATTATGTAATAATAAAATGTAATTTTTAAACTTTTAAGGTTTTATTAATATTAACTAATTATTTGTAAGCAGTTTTTAAATCGAAGACTAATATTCATCCATCATATTATGATTGTTATGAGAATATACATTATATTCTTCCCATATTGCTTCTAAATTTGAAAAAGTATGAGAAATGCTATCTTTTTCTCTCATTCCTACAGCAATAATAAGTGCATTTATTACTGATAAAGGAGCTACAAGAGAATCTACGAATGATGCCATGTTACTTTGTGCAATTAATGTATAGTCAGCTTCTGTTGCAAGTGGAGATAATAAACTATCTGTTATAGCTAAAACCTTAACCCCTCTCTTTTTAGCAAAATTAAGAGCATCTATAGTTTTTGCAGCATATCTTGGAAAACCTATACCTATAACAAGATCTCCCTCTTTTACGTTTATCATCTGCTCAAATATGTCTGAAATACCATAACTTACTATTCTGACATTTTGTAAAATTATATTTAAATAAAATCCTAAGAATTCAGCAATAGCCGTTGAACTTCTAAGTCCTATTATGTATATAGTTTTTGCTTCAAAAATTGAATTTAAAACTTGCTCAAAAGTATATGGATTGATTTTTTCTAGAGTAGCACGTATATTTTCCATATCAGCTTTTAGTACACCCTTTAAAGTATCTCCATCAGAAATATAATCTTTTGAAAGTTCTAATCTTTGAACTGTAGTAAGTTTATTTTTAATAAGTTCTTGAAGTGCCTTTTGAAGTT
>SVCK01000044.1 GCA_015058375.1 Clostridium sp. | reverse complement strand
TGTAATCAAAATTGGTATTATTTTTTCTTGTCATAAAAATTCCTCCTTAAAACCATAAGAATATTATTCCAAATATACCAACTGAATATACAAAAAAGACAGTAGGTAGATTTGGATTTACACAAATCTACTTACTGTCCCTAGTTTGGTGGCAAATTTTTTGTTATATTTTCAAAAATATTAACAGTATTGTTCTTCATTTTAGAAGTTACGTGTGAATAAGTATCCATTGTAGTGGCAAGTTTGCTATGACCAAGTCTTTTCTGTATATCCTTCATATTAGCTCCATTCTCTAATAATAAAGTGGCATGGGTATGTCTTAAACTATGCATTGAAAAATTAATACAGAGTTCATTATTAACCACTCTGCTTAGATATTTATATGTGTTTGTAGTTAATGGTTCACCATTTTCTTTAGTGCACACAAAATTTGAATTGTGATACCACTCACCATATTTTTCTTTGTTCTTTAACTGCCATTCTTTATGAGCTTTCAGTATATTAATTAATGTATCTCCAATATGTATGCTTCTATATGATGATTTTGTTTTGGGAGTTCCAAGTATAAATTTTTTCATACCTTTTGTCCCTGTTTCTATTAGAGTATGCTTTACATGAATAATACCATTTTTTAAATCTACATTATCCCACGTAAGAGCAACTATTTCTCCACCTCTCATGCCAGTATTAAATCCTATTTGGAGAGGAATATAGAAATTTGAACCCATAGGAAAGCGATTTATAATTTGAGTGAATTCTTCCATGGTAATTATTTTTAAGTCCTTAGTTTCCTTCTGAGGTTCATCATATTTTGGAATGTTGACATACTGCATTGGATTTTCTTTAATATAGGTGCAAGGAAAAACTGCATATTTTAAAGCTCCACTTAACACTCCATAGAAGTTTGTAATTGAACTTTTAGATAATCCATTACGCTTCTTATAATTCAAAAACTTTTGTAAAACATCAGCCTTTAGTTGCTTTAGCTTGTAATCTTTAAAGTAAGGTATTATATGATTATCTAATATTCTTCGATAGTATGTTTGAGTATTAAGTTTACAGTTAACTAATACATAATTATCAAACCAGTAATTAAAATAATCCTCAATACTTATAGTACTAGGTTCAAATACTTCACCACATAATTCATATTCCTTTATTGCATCTCTTAAGGCATTTTCAGCTTCTTTCTTAGTTTTGAAGCCACCCTTTTCTTTTTTCTTATATTTACCGTCTACTTTTCCTATATTAAAATAGTAACTCCAGAAGTTACCTCGTTTTCTTACTGAACCTTTCACTTTTTCCTCCTTAGTTAAATAAATTAGGGTCAGAAAAACTATATATTTTTATAGAAACTGTATAGGAGTATTTGTCACCATGTCACATAATGCTGAAAGCCCAATCTATAAGGGATTAAGGCTGACAAATTATATTGTCATACTATTTGTCACTTTCATTTGAAATATTAAATAATTCAAATTTGAAGTAGTTTTTTATATTCTCTTCAAACTGTTCCCATCTCTCTTCTGGAACTTCAATCATTTTATCATCAGGGGTGAATAATTTATAAGAGAGATGTATTTTACCAAAAGGCTTTCCATGTTCAAAGTAGTCTTCAAATTGTTTAAAATCACTAGGCTCAACTACTAAACCATATCCAAGTGATTCTAATATTTTTAAAACTCCTCGGTCAAAAACAGTAGTTTTTCCTATTTCAATAATTTCTGACTGATTTTTTAAAGCAGTATTATCTTCTGGTATAAAAGAACTGACAGGTACACCTAAAGCATCACATATATCATATAATACTGAAATTGGAGGCTGTCTTTCACCTGTTTCATATTTTCTAACCGCTTCAGGGGACTTTCCTATTAATTCAGCTAAAGCCTTTTGAGTAAGCTTTTTCTCTTTTCTAGTTTCTTTTATTTTTTGCCCTAAAATATTGGTGTTATTTTGTTTTTTAATGTCATTATTGCTACTCATTGTAACACCTCCTTGCAGAATTATAGCATAAAACTAAATAAAACGGTACAAAAAGTTGTTGACAATTCTTTTGAGCCATAATAATATAATAGCGTACTCTAAGTAGGAAATCAAATCGAATTAGTACCTAGAGTACCAAAAAGTAAAAATAAAATGAAAAAGGAGAAAAAACAAAAGATGAATACCAACTTAGAAAATGTATTATTAACAGTTAATGAGGTAGCAAAAACATTAAAAACAAACTCAAATACTGTTTATGAGCTTATAAACAGAGGAGAATTAAGAGGATTAAAGCTAGGAAGAATAAAAGTTCCTTATTTTGAAGTAGACAGATTTTTAAGAGACAATTTGGGAAAGGAAATAATTTAACTTAATGAGAGAAGAACTTTTTGAAAAAGCTAAAAGAGAAATTAATCTGCTCAATTACATATCATCAACATGTGCTGTAAAAGTAAGTGGCAGTAATGGAAAATGGAATATCAATTCTAATCCAATAGATTTGCAGACTGAAGATAATTTTAAAGTATCATTAAAGAATGGTGTATGGCTTTATAATTCATTTAATAGTGATGAAGGTGGAACTATAATTGATTTTTTAAAAGAAAAGGAGAATTTATCTAATGAGCAGATTATAGATAAATTGAATGACTTGTTAGGAAATACAGATTTATTAGAAAAGCCACAAATTCATAAGGATAGAGTACATAAGCAGAAAGATATAAATAAGCTATTTGATAGAGTAGATACAAGAAAAGTTGATTACTTTAGAAAAAGAGGATTTTCAGAAGATGTAATAAAAGCATATAAACTTGGTACTGCAGAAAATGGAATTGCAGATATGTATTCTGATTTAGGTATGAAATATCATCCTAAAATGAAAAACCATAAAAATATAATACCGTGCTTTGATGAAGAAAATAATCTTAGATTTCTAGTAGCTAGAAATGATAAGCAGAACTTAATTGAAGGTGATAAAAAGACATGGAATATTAAAGGCATACCAACTTATTTCATGAATCAATTTTATTTAGAAGGACATGGATTAAGTAAGGACAATATAATTTTAATTACTGAAAGTTGGGGGGATAGTCTTGCAGCTCAAACTGTAATTTCTAATAATGAATTAAAGGTAGTAGCTTTACATTCAACAAGCAATGTAAAAAGGCTTGGAGAACTATTAACTAGAAATAGAGATAAGCTTGATAATGTTAAGTTTATAATTGCATTTAATAATGATAAAGAAAATGTAGATGGTCATTCACCAGGGAAACTTGCAACGAATAAGACAGTAAAGATTCTTGATGCCTTGAATTTTGAATATGAAGTATTTATGCCAGAAAAATATAATGATTTAAATGAATGGCTTTTAGATAATAGAAAAGAGTTCACTGAAACATTAAATAAGGTGATTTATAAGCTAAAAGATTATGCCAAGATAAATATTAGTGGAGATGTGAAGGATGCTTTATTTGAGTGGATTAAAGATGATCTAAGATATATCTTAAATTGTGAAGATGAAAGAAGATATATTTATTGGAATAAAAAATCATGGGTAAGAAAAACAGAGGAAGAATCACGTCTCCTTTACGGAAAATTTATAAAGCAATGCGAAAATCAATTTAAAAAGAACAGAGCATTGGGCAAGTATTCACCAGAAGAAGCTTCAAAAGTATTAAAGAAAATTAAATCATGGAGAAATACTTCAAAAGTTAAGGAATGTCTTAGTTTAATAGGTATAGATGAAGACTTAACTATAAATCAAAGTAACTATAAAAAGAAATATCATATACATATATCTGCTAATGGGAAAATAATTAACTTAAGAAATGGTGAAATCAGAGATGTAAAAAAAGAAGATATGATTATAGATACAATTCCATATAACCTTGTAAATAAAGATGTAGCAGTCGAATTTATGGAAAACAGAGTATTGAATATTTATATGTATGTACTTGGAGAAGAAAGACTTAATTTTCTATTAGATTTCTTGGCAATGAAGTTATCGGGAAAAAATTATCAATTAGCATTAATAAATATCGGACCAAGTAAAAGTGGTAAATCAATGATGAAGAATTTAACAACAAATTTATATCCAGATTTAGTTTCACAAATACCATATACTTATTTAACAACTTCTCATAGAGGAAACATGGGAGCTGAAAGAGATGATGTAATAGTAAATTTAGATAAGAAGCTTATTGCTCTAAGCTCCGAAGTAGAAAAGAATGATGCACCTATAGCTATAGGGAGATTTAAAAATGTATTATCAAACTCTATAACTGATGCGAGGGCTACTGGTGGCAAAATGCAGAAAGGAATAGACTTAACGCATTTAGATATGATTATTGATACTAATGAAATGCCTTCATTTAGTGGATATGATGATGCTATAGAAAATAGATTAGTATTTATTAATTGGCAGAATTCAATTCCTGTAGAACAGCGTATTGATAATTTTAATGGGGAAGTATTAGTCCCTAATATGGATAAGATTTGGTCATATTTTATTTACAGAGCCATTGAATTAAAAGATAAGAAATTAATCATACCAGAGATTATAAAGAAAGATAGTGCAGAACGTAAGGGAGAGCTTGATAAGTTCACAATGAGTATAGTTAAAAACTTAGAATATAAGGATGGTGAATTTATTGAATTAAATGAACTAATTGCAACCTTAGGATTATTTGAATTATGTCCAGAATTAAAGAAATGTGAAACCATACATAAGACACTTACAGATAGGATTAAAGCAGTACCAGGATTTGAAGATGTTATCCAATATAGAAAAGGTAAGAATAAAGTAAATGGAATAAAGGGAATAACCTTTAAATAAAAAAATAGCATTTCACAAGGAAACGCTATAAGCACAATATGAGTTTAATTGTTTTGAAATGCTATGTCAATGTAAAAAAGTTCAAGAATACATAAAATAAAAATTTAGTGAAAGAAAGGTAAGTTTATTATATTGATAATTAATGATGAAATTTTAAATAAAATAAATAAGGTAGAAGGAGAAGATATAACAGAAAATCTTACAATACTATATGAATTTATATTGGATCAAGGATATACATGGCTTAGAAAACAGATAAATTATTTATATAGTAGTGAAGAACTAGTGGAAAATATAAAGCACATAATAGATGCAGATATAAGCAATTTAGATTTGAAATACTGCATGTATATGAATGGAATTAAAGGGGATATCCTTGAAGATGGTACTGCATATTATCCGATTAAAAAAGAATGGTATTATAAAATGAAACAATGGTCTGATGAAAGAAAAGAGAAAAACTATGCAGAAGAAAAATACAGAAGAATGAAAGAACAGATATGTGCTGGTACGCTTAATTATAGCTTTATTTAAAAGAAGCAGAATTTAATAAATCTGAATCATTTATCAATGAATCATTAAATTATGAATTTAATGGAGATTGGTGAATGGTTCAGATTTTTTGCTTTTTATATAGGGGGGAGGAAGATATTTTTTGAATGGGTATGACCATAGAACATAAGGAAGAAGCTAGTTAATGTGAAATGCCCAAATGAACTTTTTATAAATTTAAGATTATTAATAGATAAATAGTTTGCAACATGATATAATGACTTCATAAATAAAACCATTGGATGGGAATGGTGGTTTTGAGACACGTTTAGCCACCTTGGGCTATTAGAAATAATAGTCTAAGGGGGTGGTGTTAGAGATGATTATTGGAATGTTAATAATATCAGTATCAACGATAATATTGATACTGATATTACGAGCATTAAAACATAATTCTAAAAATTGTGAATTTAATCTTGAAATTAACATAAAAGGTTTTAAATTTTCTTTTAAAACAAATGAAAAGAATACTCCCATCAAATAGCATTCTTTTCAACAACCTTTAATATAAATCTAATAGCTCTAAAATCGAAAAACGTTCTAGGAAGTGTCATGTTGGTAGCATGGCACTTTTATATTTACATTATATCATAATATTCATATAAATAAACAACAAAAAGTTATCATTATTTATTTTATGGTATTAAGTAATTCTTTAAACTCAGAAGCTTTATGAATTTTAATTGGATCAGCATTAAAGTTAATTGAAAAATCAAATAACTTTTTTAAAATAGCATTTTGAGTCTTTTCTTTAAAAAGAGTACATAATTGTTTAAAACGTGAATTGGCCTTGGTTGAATTTGCATCTCTTAGTAATTCAGAATCATTAAACAGATTTAAGAAGATTTTTAATTCTTTATCTTTAAATGCATTAATATATTCCTTGTAATATGGTAATGCACCTTCATCAACGCCTTCTCTATAACCCAATCCATTACCTATATAACATAAAGTAATAACTTTAACCCAGTCTTCAATAACAGTATCAGGAATGATACCACTTTGAGGAATTAAATTTTTTAACATTTTTGCCCATGGGTATTCGTTATAGAAATTATTATTTCCATAATGTGCACTTTTTAGTCCTCCTAAAGCTTCTCTTAATTCATATGCAATACTATCATCATCCTTATAGCCAATACCATTTACTATAGTTAAGAATTGATTAGCTTTATCTTTTCTTGTTGTTTCAATATTCTTTCTGAAATAACCATATTTTTCACCAATCTCATATTTTTTATTTTCACTACTAGCATTCCAAACATACGGAACAACTTTTTCTATATTTTCATTAATTATAGCATTACCTTTATCATCAGTATATAATCCAAATAATGTCCAAAGCAAGTCATCTATCATTTGCTGAGGTAATTCAGTTAATGATTGACCTATTATGTTTATATCTTCATCTGGTATACTATTAGTCCTTAAATTATATAAAAATTGTTTTAATTTTATAGAATATTGATTAGGTTTAGCCTTTATTGCATATTTAATACAATTATCTAGCCAACTTAATACATCATAGGCACCTAATTTACTATCATTAGGATGAGCTGCGCTGGCATGATTTCTCATATAATTTATAAATTTAAATACTTCAAATACATGATCAGTTATTAATTCCATTCTAGCACAAATTGTGAGCAAGTCATATTCGCCTATTGCAGATAAATCATTTTCGTCTTTGAGTCCTTTATATCTATTATTTAATCTTTCAGCTATTTTAAATGCATGTTCTATATCAAAATCTACAATCATTTTTCTTAGTGATATAATAGTTTCATTCCATAAATACGTTATAGCACCATCAAATAATCCAGCCATAATTGAAGCTGTAAACCGAGTTAAGTATATAGCTTTTTCCCTATCTTCTATGGGTAGAATATTAAGAGCTTCTTCTAAAGCGTTAAGAACTTTTTTTCTATCTGATATAGGATATAAAACACCTTCTACCGGTAGATTTAATTGTTCTAAAAATTGTGTAAATGGTTGGTTAAAGTCGCTTAAAGTAGTTATTACAGTAGTTTCATCTATTTTACTAATTTCTTTTTCATTTAATATTAAATCTGTACTCATATTTATCCTCCGAATATAATTATACAATAAATAACATTATATGATTATATTGTATAATATCGCGCTGTAAGTGTAAATATATTACAAAAATAATTATTTATTATGTTCTTCAAATAACTGAATCCATCTATAAATAGTAGCACGACCTACCTCTAATAATTTAGCCATTTCAACTTTGGTAATTTCTTTATTAAGCATTTTGATATAATACTTTTTGAAATCTTTTGGAAGGTCTTCAATTTGTTTTTCTTGCCTACCAAACCATTTACCAGTTTTAGTTTGCCCTGTAGTTTTGCAACGCTCTACACCTTGAATAACTCTTTCTTGTATTGTTTCCCTCTCCATTTCGGCTACACCGCCAAATATAGCAAGAAGAAGTTTATATGTACTGCTATCTGTATCAATTCCTTCTTTTACAATAATAACCCTAACACCCTTATTAACTAATGCTTCAATTATGTCTATTAAGTCTTTTAAGCTTCTGCCAAGTCTTGAAATTGATTCACAATAAACCATATCACCATCGGAAAGTTCAACAATCATTTTATTAAGCATAGGACGTTCTTTAGCCTTACCTGTTATTTTATCTATATATTCCTTATCAAAATTAATTCCTAATTTATCAAGTTGCATATCTTGTCTAGCAATATCTTGCTTAGTTGTAGATACTCTTAAATATTTTACTATCATGTCTTGAATCCCCTTGTTGTTATAATATCATACACATTATAAAGTGTATCATCAAACTATGCAATGTAAATGATACATATTTTATGTCTGAAAAGGGCTCTTTTGCGTCACTTTATGAGAAAAATCTTAAAAGATGTGATGTATTATTAAACTATAGTTTTATGGTACAATGAAGAAATGATAAAAATATAGATTGCATATAGGATTCTGCAATATTATTACAAATAATATTGTAAATGGTTGAAAATTCAATTTAAACAAATATAATGAAAATATAGATGGGGGTGATTAGATGGAGTATTCAACTGGTGAAAGTGGAATAAAGAGTCTTGCAGGATTTGCATATCAAATAAAAGTTTTCACATATTATTTAGCAAATCTAAAAAAAGAAGAACAAATAGAATTTGAAACGTTAGAAGATGTAAATATAAAAACATTTAAAACAGAAGAAATTGATAAAAAGAGTGAAAATTATAAGTGTATATTACAAACTAAAGAAGAGAATATAGCGATACAAGTAAAAAGAACAACAATATCAAATTCAGTGGCAGAAAAGATATTATATAATTGGTTAATTGTTGAGAAAAGCCATAAGAATATAAATAATTATATATTATTTACAGATGAAGAATATAAAAATAGAGATGTTATTTTTAATATAGATGCTAAGAAAGTTTTTAATAAAGTAAAGGAATCTAATAGTAAATCTAATGCATTAATTACAATAGTAAAAAATATATTTAAAGATGATTTTGAAGAATTTAATAAGATTTATAATCTAATAAAAAATAAATATAAATTTAAATCTCTAGCTAATATAGATGACGAAATTTTAAATTCTTACGAAGAATTATTTAGAAAAGAAGCTATTTCTGATTCAATATATTACATGAGAATACAAGAGCTTATGAGATATATAACTATGGAAATTATGAAAGCAGTAAGTAATAAAAAACCATTCATTCTTACTTATAGTAAATTCATAAAACAAATTGAAGAGATATGTAACAATATAGAAGAAGATAAAGTGATTATAAGTTATTCATTGTTTAAGAGTAATCATAAAATTAATTGGGATGAATTAGGCATAGTTAAGTCAAGAGAGTGTAAACAATTAAAAGCATGTGAATTATCTAAGCGTCTTATAGAACAACATCTTATGTATAAGTTATACTATGAATCTTTAAGACTTTCTTATATGGAAAATAATAAAATTCAAAAAATAGATGATATTGAAGATACAACTTATGATAATTATGATTTTGCTATTAGTTTATTAAAGCGAAAGAATGAGGATATCCCTATTAATAGACTTAATGATACTAAAGAACGTTCAAATTCATATGCACAAAATGAACAGATAAGATATGGTGCAGCGATATATTTGACTCGAGATGATATTGAAATGGAAAAGCAAATATCGTGGAAGGAGATGCAGGAGGTTGAAGAATAGGATATTAGCAGAGACTATTATAGTAAGTATTTATTGTGATATAGTATTGAGTATTTTGAAAAGGCATACTCAATTAAGTATTAATAAATTATTATTTTTTTGTTATATATTAAAAAAGGGTAAATTTAATGAAAAAGAAATATATACGGCTAAAAATTCTAAGGATTTAATATTGAAGTGTATTTCAAAATTATCAGGTGGCTTTGAAGACTATTGTAATGATATTGAATATATATTAAAAGCAATTCATTTATTGCTAAAAAATGGAGATTTAATAAAGGAAGCAGATAAGATAATATATAATTCGAAAAACAATTCATCCATATATATAGAAAATAAATTTATAGAAAAATGTATAAATAATAGTGATAAGATAACTGATAGGCAATTTTTAAAGGAGATTATACATAATGTTTAAAATTGATAAATTAATCATGATAAGTCAGGATAATAAAGAATATGTATATAAATTTGAGTATGGGATTAACTATTTTAAAGGAAAGAATAGTTCTGGAAAGACAGAGTTTTACAAGTTTATAGACTATATGTTGGGGTCATCAGAAAAAATTAATAAACAAGACTTATATAAGTATACATTAAAAGAAGCTACAATGGAAATTCATTATGATGGAATTATTTATGTATTAACAAGAACTTTAAATCCAGAAATAAATTATTTTAATTATAAAGATGAAGAAAGAACAGAATCAATAGGGAGTATAGAATATAAGGATAAGTTAAATTCAATTTTTACTAAAGAAGAATCTATGTTAAAAGATATAAGAGAATTTGTAGAAGAGAATTTAACGTATAGATCATTTACGATGTTTAATTTTTTAGGAGAAAAGAGACAAGGAATATTAAATGATTTCTTGGATAAATGTAGTGATATAAAATACTCTGTAAAGCTTAATTCTATACTAAATTTTATATTTAATAAAAATCTACAATTAATATTTAAATTAAAAAGTGAAATGGAGCAACTTGAGAAAGAAGTAAGGATTCTGGAGAAAGCTTCAAATAGATTTGAATTTGTATGTAATAAAATTAATTTGAATTTATATAAATTAAATATTCCAATTTCATATAATGGATATAATGCGAAAGAAATTAGTGGTGAAATTAAAAAAATCAAAGCAATGCAGAATTTAAGTAATACTTATGATGCTAAACCTATTTCAGAATTAGAAGCTATATATAACAATATTGATGAACAAATAAAAATTTATGAAAATCGAATTTCAGATTCGAAAAAAATGAATGTAGAAGCAGAAAATAGAAAAGTTTTATTGGAAAGATTAGAGACTATAATAAATAATACTAATGAACTTAAATATTTAGCAGAACCGATAATAAATGTGGTAAGTGATTTAGAAAATAGTATATCTTTCAATAAATATATTATAAATGATAATACTATTGCAGAAATGAAGAAACAAAGAGAAAACTTAAAAAAAGAAATCATAAGTAATGATTATAGATTTAAAAGATTTAATATTGATGAGAAAACTAGAGCTATATCGATAATTGAAGATTATTTAAATGAAGATATACAATATAATGATGATGAATTAAAAGAAAAAAAGGATAAAATAAAAAAAATAAAAGAACAAATACGAGTATTGCAGAATTCTGATGATGCAGAAAAAATTGATAATATTTCTAACAACATTACAGAACTTTATAGATCTATGTACGAAGTATCAGAGTTGGTTAAACATGATATTGACATAGAAGGATTTAAGATACAATATTTAAAAAAAGGTAATATTCTTCAACCAATGATAGAAGTTGAAGAAGAAGATACTAATGATAAAACTCTGGAAAAATATTATACAGGGAGTATGGCAAGGCATACACTTATTCAATTAGCAGGATATTTGAGTTTCTTAGAATTATTAATTAATGAAAATAGATATCCAATAGTACCTATTTTAGTTATAGATCATATTTCAAAACCATTCGATTTAATTAATAGAAAGGCTATTGGAAAAATTTTCGAGAAATTTTATGAGAAGTTAGATAAAAAGGATATTCAAATATTTATGTTTGATGATGAGAATAACAAAGATTTATTAGTAAAAGCGGATTTAGTAGAAAATTTAATATCAGAAGATAAGAGCGGTTTTAATCCTTTTTATTATGATATAATGGATTAAAAAATATATCTAAAAGATAAAAATATATAAATAATGTTAATATCAATAATTATAAAGAATATAGTTATTGGCATCTTAGTAATGTAATTAAGTATTTTGAAAATAAGAAGAATTATAAAAAAATAGAGTTTTTATTACAAAAATAAATAATTTTTATTTTCTAAAGCAGACAAGCATATTATCGAGAATTTATTTGCTTTGATATTTGTATAGTGAAATTTAAATAGAATTAGTCAGGAAGATAATATAACATGATTAGAGCCTATACGGTGAATATAGGAAATTGAATAGGGCAAACTAAAAAGTTGTAGATTCAAAACTTTATTTTAAGAGAATAATATAAAAAACTTCATTTCGGCAAAAAATATAACTAACACTGCTCCTTATGTTCTATGGGGGAGTGTCTAGAAAAAACATATATCCCCCTAAGGTTAATGAATAGCAATATTATATAATGACAATTAATTGACAGCATGATTTGTCTAATGTAAACTGGCTATATTTCTATGTTTAAGACTAAGTGACAAGGTGACAGTAAATTTATATAGAATTATAAAAAATAATAGTGTTTTCATACCCAAAATACTATATTAGATCAATATAATATTAATTTTAGTGGCCGATAATAAGAGTGCCACTAATTTGCCACCAATGTACAAGTTGTAAATAGATGTAAGTTGATTTATTATACGCATAAACACGTTTATATCTCGATTAAAGTAAGATTTTTAAAAGCTGATATAATGCAGAATAATCCATAATATTATGCTTTAAAATTAAGCAGATACACACATCTCATGCAGAAACTGTAGTTAAGTTAATAAAGAAATAAAGCCATTTTAGTAGGCTTATAAGAGTAGATATTTATTATTTGCCACCAAATATTATTATTTGGTGGCAATAATATTTTTTATGTTTTGTGAATAATTGTTAATATGGAAAAATTAGTTCTTAGTTATTATTGATTCTACTGAAATATCTTCATTAGTAGAAGGAATAAATTCAATCATCCATTCGCCTTCAATATTTACAAAATCTTTTTCATAAGTACAATCATTGGATATAGTTGATGAATCTTTAAGGTTACCATCAGGATCATAAATTTTAAGTTCTACTGTATTACTTGTAGTAGTGGAATATTTTAAATTAAGTTTTTTTACATTTTTTTCGGTTTTAAAATATTGTTTGTGATTTGAATTGATAGATATACCTGTAGTTTCTATTTTGGTAGGTTTGTTATTCAAAAATATGAATAGAACTATAGAAAGTATAGGTATAAGAATTAATAGTATCTTTTTATTTTTAAATATTTTTATCATCAATAATCACTCCATCTTCTATTTTAATTATTCTAGAACATTTATTAGCAATGTCTAAGTCATGTGTAACTATAATTACTGTTTTACCAGATTTATTAATTTCATTAAGTATATTTAATACTTCGTTGCCAGTAGATTTATCAAGTGCTCCTGTAGGTTCATCTGCTAAAATTATATTAGGATTATTAACCAATGCACGAGCTATTGAAACTCTTTGACACTGTCCTCCTGAAAGCTCTTTGGGAGTATATTTTTTCTTGTCCAAGATGCCGAGTCTTTCTAATAGTTTATCAATTCGTTTGCTAGCTTCAGTTCTATTGCATTTACAATATTCTAAAGGTATTCTTACATTTTTATAAACAGATATATCATTTAATAAGCCAAAGTATTGAAAGATAAAGCCAAAGTTCTTATTTCTAAATTTTGCTATATCTTTAGATTTTAGTGTATTTATGTTTATATTATTTTTTCCTGTCTTATTTGTTTTACTGTAGAAATCATAAAAATTTATGGTATCATCTAATTTAAATATTTCAGAATAATCATAACCAACAATTAAAGGGACTTCATCAGAATTATCAAAAGTATTATAATCATCATCATTAAAATATTTACCATTAAATAATTTTATATTAAAATTTTTAAAATAATTATCATTTACAGTAAGGCTATTTATAGTAAAGTAGCTATTTCCATCACTTTGATATAGTGGACTGTCAGGAATACTAAACTTTTCAACATTTTCAGAGGTTGGTATAAAGAAGTTATCATCTGACATAGTGATGCAATTATAGTTTTCTTTAAGATAATTATAGAAGTTATTATAATCATTTATATCAGTTTTTTTATATAATTTTTCAGCATAGTCTTCATTATTTTCAATAAAGTATAAAGTATCAGATCCTAAACTATTGTTTATCTTTTCATAAGTATTCTCATAATTAATAAATGATTGCAATGAAATATATATTATTGCAAATGCAAAAGAAAATTGAATAATTGTTGAAAGTGTAAAGAAGAGCTTTTGGCTGAGGTTATTAAAAATTTTACCTATTTTATTAAATAACATAATCAAACTCCTTTAATTAGCGTATTTATAGATTTTTTGTTAACTCTTATCAAAGTAACTAATGATATAATTATTCCAATTAGTAAAGTTAATATATAAGTAGTCAAAACAGGAAGTAAATAAATAGTACTTCCTAAGATAGCAGGAACTATTTTTAGCTTTATAATTAATGAATAAAATAGAGCAGATATTGTGGATGATATTGATATTATTACAAAGTAATCATTTAATATATTTCTGAATATATTAAATGAATTTGCACCATAATTTTTTCGTATACCAATTTCTTTTAATTTATCTTTAATATAATAAGATGCTATATTAATTATATTTAATAAAAAAAGTAGTACTACGATAGCTGAGAGTATTAGTAGACTTTCAGTATTTTTAATAGTAGTAGTGAATATATCTTGATTAGTTTCAATATCATTTATTTCTAAATCATTAAAAGATGTATTTAGTTCATTTGATAAATCAGTATAAGAGTTATCATATTTTGTTAATATAAATTTCATATTTTTATCAACTGTAATATTATTTAAGTAACAATTAATATTAATATAAAATTTGGTGTCTAGAATTGAAATTTTATCAGTATAGCCCATTATTCCAATTACTTCGTAATTTATATTGTTAATTCTAATAATCTTTTTATTGTCTATTATAGTTATGAATTTTTCTAAATCTTTGCCAATAACAATGTAATTAGAACTAGTATCGTATAAGTCATTTTGAGATAAAAAACGCCCATTTATCATAGGAACATCAAAATTATAGTCATTATAAAAAAATAGCTTGTCCTAAGTAGGGACCAATCCATATATTATCTAGATATAATGTAGTTTCATTATATTTAGATAAAATATTAATTAGCTTATCAGGTTCATCACAAGATAAACTAATAGATTTTGAAGTATCATTAGAAAACATGTTTGTAAGCTTATATGTGTTATAGGTATTTTGCAAAGAATTAAATAATAGTGTAACAATTAGAGAGGTTACAAAAAATATAATTGTTAAGTATTTTTTACTCATATAATATCCTTTCATAAAAAGAAAACATGTATTTATGGATGTTTTGTTTTTGGTTTAATTATTTAGTGTATGATGCAATTAGAGAGCCATCAACATAATTATTACAATATGCATCATTAAATCTAGTACCAGATACTTGTTCAGTTTGAACATAACCAGCTCTAGTTTTATCAGAAGTGTTTCCGCAAATTACTATTCTTGCTCTAGATACTCCATCTGATGTTGTCCATGCAAAACCATAAGTCTTGGCATAATTTCTATGCACAGTAGAACCATAATCTGATTTTGCGAGTACGTTTGAACCTAATAATGGTAATAAAATGGTAGTGGCTATGATAGTTCCACATAAAAATTTTTTCATAATAAATCCTCTTTGTTAATACAATATATTAAAAAAATGCAATAACATGGAAATTTTAACATAAAAAAAAAACAACAACTAAATACAAACAAGAGATGATTTTTTATCTGTATTAAAAGATAGTATGTTTTTGCAAAAAGGTAATATGTTTACTGAAAGAAATATCTGTGATAAAGATAAAGCATAGAATTAAGTATCCTATGCTTGTTATTTTTAACTTAAAAAGTAAATTTATTTTATTGTATTATGAAGGGATATCAAGATAGCTTTTTATTCCGTTATTAATCAAGTTATAGCATATTTTAGCCATATGTTCTGGAGAATCTTTTAAGCCAGTTTCAATCCAATGCTCTACAAGACCGACACAGCCATTCAAGTAAAAAGAAAATGTATATTCTACATCTAAAATTGAATTAGTTATAGAACTTTCTTTAAAATCTTCTATTATTTTATCTGCAATCATATGCTTTATTTGATTTAAGAAAGAAATATCTCCATGAGGCCCTAAAAGTATTCTTACAATATCAATATTATTTGATAAAATTTCAAATAATCTTGTTAGGTATGAATAATTAGCATTAATATCATCATGGAAATCTGCAAATTCTTTTGTTAAAATAATGAACTCATTTAAAAGTTCATTTTCTATTTGATGCAACAAATCAAAAATATCAGTATAGTGTAAATAAAAGGTAGAGCGATTAATATCTGCTTCTTCAACGATTTCTTTTACTGTAATTTCATTAATATTTTTCTGTTGCAATAATTTAATAAGTGCTGCTCTAATTTGAGTTTTAGTTTTTCTAGTTCTTCTATCAGACATAAATTTCTCCTTTTTTATTAGACATGTAAACATATTTGTGTCTAGAAAGCCACATTTCAGCCAATATTGATGGTTGAAGTGATATTTATGCATAAATTATAATATTTCGTGAAATAAAAAACAATATTATGTCGATTAATTCAAACAAATCTTTGTGACTATCATTAAAGAAACCTTGCCATTTAATTTGAATTTTACAAAGGAGGAGATTAAATGATAAAAGATGAATGGAAAAGTTTGTTAAGTAATAAATTTATGATGGTTGTAGTTATAGCAATTATGATTATTCCAACAATTTATACAACAATATTTCTTGGTTCTATGTGGGATCCTTATGGTAATATAGATAAATTACCAGTAGCAATTGTTAATAATGATAAATCAGTAGTTTATGAAAATAAAACTATGGATGTTGGAAGCGAACTTGTTAATAACTTAAAGGAAAATAATTCACTAGATTTTAATTTTGTGGATAAAGATGTTGCTAAAAATGGGCTAGAAAATGGTACATATTATATGGTTGTAACTATACCAGAGAATTTTTCTGAAAATGCTACAACATTAATGGATGAAGCTCCAAAAAAGATGGAATTGGAGTATGAAATAAATCCAGGAACAAACTATATAGCATCAAAGATGGGGCAGACAGCAGTAACTAAAATAAGGAATAATATTCAAGAAAAGATTACAAAACAATATGCAGAAATAATTTTTGATAATATTCATAATCTTGGTGCCGGTCTAACTGATGCGGCTAATGGAACTGATGATATTATTGATGGTGTTGATAAACTTAAAAATGGAAATAAAGAGATATCTAGTAATTTGCAAAAATTAGCTTCTAGTTCATTAACATTTAAAGAAGGTGCAACAGAATTACAATTAGGACTTGGTAAGTATACAGATGGAGTAGAAGCTGCAAAAAATGGAGCTGCAGAATTACAATCAGGAGTTCATAGATATACAAATGCAACTGATACAGTAAAAGATGGAGTTAGAGAATTACAATCAGGAATTCTTAAGTATACAGATGGAGTTCAAAAGGTTAATGATGGCTCTAAGCAATTTACAACAGCTATAGGAAACTTTAATAAAGTATTGCCTGAATTTTCGAAAGGAATAAGTCAGATATCATCTAAATCAGGTGATTTAAGAAATGGAGTAAATAGTATATCAAGTGCAAATACTCAAGTAATAAATTCGATGAATGCAATTTCTGAAAGTATTGGAAGTATAGTTGATAAGGATTCTGATACACAGAAAAATATTAGTGAGTTAAAAAATGCGAATATACAATTAAATAATGCAATTCAAAGTCTTAATAAAAAAATTCAAAATTCTAATTCAAGTGATATTACTAATTCTCTTGAAAATATAGGAACTAATGCGGAAAATGCAGGTGAAGTTTATAAAAAAACTATTTCTCAAATAAAGGAATCTAGTGCTTTTAGTAAATTAAGTGATTCTGAAAAAGCAGAGATTTTAAAAATATTGAAAGAAAATGGTGATGATTTAAATAATAATCTTACTGAAATAGGAGATAATACAAACAATGTGGCTAGTAAATTTTCTGCTAGTATGAGTGAAATAGATAATGGTGTTAATAGTCTAGTTGATAGTTCAAATATGGTTTTATCATCAAATATGAATACTATAAATAAATTATCAGATGGGCTAATTAGTGTTAAGTCAACATTAGATGGAAATCAACAAAATATGGGTATTATTCAAGCTATGAATCAAATTAATAATCAATTTAATAATTTATCTAGTAGTATTAATTTGTATACAGAATCCATTGAACAAGTTAATAATAAATCTTCTAATATTCCTTTAGGAATAAATCAACTATTTTTAGGAGTTAATAAGATTGATAATGCTTTAAGTAAGTTATCTGAAAATAATGCTGAACTTAATGGAGGCGTAGCTAAACTTTATACAGGATTAAATCAATTAACATCAAATAATAATCAACTTAATGAAGGAACAGATAGGTTATATAATGGTTTAAATACATTAACATCTAATAATAGAACTTTGTTGTCAGGTGTATCTAAACTTTCAGAAGGAGCTCAAAAGATAAGTGATGGTTCTGATAAACTTGCAGATGGTTCTATGGTTTTAGGTGAAGGATTAAATGATTTACATGATGGAACAGTTGCTTTAGATAAAGGGTTAAAAGATGGAGCAGATGAAGTAAATAGTATGAAAACTTCAAATGATACATATGAAATGGTAGCAAATCCAGTTCAGACATGTGAAAATTTTATGACTAATGTTGATAATAATGGTAATGCAATGGCGCCATATATGATGTGTGTTGGATTATGGGTAGCATGCATAGCATTTTGTATAATGTATCCATTAACAAGTTATTCAGGTGAAATGGAAAATGGCTTTAAATGGTGGTTGAGTAAAGCTTCAGTACTTTTGTTTGTAACAGTAGTACAAGCTATAGTTATGGTGTTTATGTTAAAAAGTATAAATGGATTAAATCCAGCAAGATTATATCAAACTATATTAATAGCATGTATATCATCAGCAACATTTATGGCTATCATGTATTTTTTCAATATTTTAATGGGTAAGGTAGGAAGTTTTTTAATGTTAATATTTATGGTGCTTCAACTAGGTGGATGTGCTGGAACATATCCTGTAGAATTAGCATCACCTATTTATAGTTTTATTAAACCACTTATGCCATTTACTTATTGTGTACATGCATTTAGAGCGGCAATATGCGATGGAGTAAGTATAACAAATGATATTTTAGTTTGTTTATCAATATTATTAGGATTTGTATTAATGACGATTGTAGTATTTCATTTTAAGGCAAAAAAAGAAATGAATGAGCAAGATGATTTGAAAGATTCTTTGATTAGTGCATAAATAATTGTTTTTATTTAGAAGATAAGTGAACAGACCCCTGTCAAGTAGACAGGCAAAATAAATAAAATTTTTGAGAAAATGCGATCTTAATTAGGGTCGCATTTTCTATTCGATTTTTCTCTTTTTTCTAATAGCATAGCCTTGTATGCTAAAATACGTTTATTTTC
>SVCK01000043.1 GCA_015058375.1 Clostridium sp. | reverse complement strand
TATTATATACTTTAATTTTCCGTTCATTTAACAGTTTTTCCTTTCTTCTAGAATTAATTGTTCTACTATTTTTCCTTCCTTTATTGTATATATTTCATCTGCTATATTTTCCATTTCAGCTCTATTATGATTTGTAATTAAAATTAACTTTCCTTTTTTCTTTAACTCCAAAATTAAATTTCTAACCATTTTTTGACCATCTTCATCCAAAGCATTTGTAGGTTCATCTAAAATTATTAAATCAGGATCTTCCATCACTGCTTGAGCTATTCCTAATTTTTGTTTCATTCCTAATGAAAATTTTTTATATTTTCTTGTATCATTAGGGGATAATCCTACACTACTTAATACTTGTTTTATTCCATCATCATTAATTATTTTCTTAATATCAGCTAAGTATTTTAAATTTTGAAATCCTGTATAATTAGGAAGAAAGCCAGGATTTTCAATTAACATTCCAAAACTTTCGGGAAAAGAAATATCTTTTCCAAGAACCTTCCCATCTATTACAATCTCACCTTCAGTTGGCTTTATTAATCCACTAATAGCCCTAAATAACATTGATTTTCCAGAACCATTAATTCCGCAAAATCCATAAACTTTCCCTCTGTACAAATTCAAATTAATATCTGATAAAATTACATTCTTTTTTATTACTTTATTTAAATTTTTGATTTCTACATAAGCTTTTTCACTCACTTTATTCATCCTCTCAATATATATCTTTTTTTAAAAAAACATTATATCCAACTATTGCAGTTATAATTGATAATATAAAATTGTATAAAATAGATTTTACTAATGTCAGATTATTTAGATTATCAAAAGGTACATGCCTTAATATTAAACAATGTTGTCCTGGTAAAATATTGCTATTAATAACTAATGACAACAATAAAACGACTACAATTATTAAGGATACATATTTAGGTTTGATAACTAATGATAATATATTCTGAATCAATACTAACGAAATTGAAGTTGTAGTATATAATAAAAATAATGTTATTATAAGCTCTTTATTACTAATATTAATACCATCAATCAAAGAAAATTGTGTTAAATTCAAGAATATTTTTGATAATAAAAACATTATTCCAAACAGTAAAATATAATAAATAATTGTATTACACACTAGTAAAAATAGTTTTACTATATAAAAATATTTTAAATTTCTACATCTTACCAAAGCATATTTGCCATTTTTCTTTAAATCATTATAAAAATTATCTCCTAAATTAAAGACAATAAAAAAGTTAACTATTAACCATATAAAAGGTAACCCTACTACATCTTTTATTCCTTTAAATTGAATATAAAATAAATTTATATTATCCATTCCAATACTTTTATTCTTCATTACGGTTAAAAAACAAAAAACAAGGAATATAATTGAAAAAAATATATTTCTTAATAAAATATTTCTAAATGTAAATCTAAAATCTCTTTTTATTAATGAAATCATTAAATTCATAAAGAATCACCTCAATCTAATTCTTATCTAAAAAATCTTTTCTCTCAATGATATAACTACCTAGCATATAAAGTAATAATGTCAATATTAATAAGTAAACTTGATTTCTAAATATAAAAATCGGATAAACTAAATCAGATAAATAGACATGCATCTGTTTAAATATTATTGAACTATTATCAAATAAAACTGCAATAAACATTTGTAGTATTATTATTGCAACAATATATGCATTTTTCATAAACATTTTTAAAACACAAATTAACATTCCAGTTGCTGTAAGACCAAGAAAACCACTAACAAAAATATAAGCTAATACTTTATATGCACTAAAATTTTGTGAAATTTCACTCCAATTTGCAGAACTATTTAATAACTTATATATAGTTCCATCTGTACTTGTCCATTTATTATTTAAAGACCCAGTAAATACAGAACTCACTATGTATCCTAAAAAGACTAAGATAAGCATTAGCAAAAAGGACATCATAACAATATAGAAAAACTGTCTCTTAATTATTTCTTTTCTTGATTCACTTCTAATTAGACACATTTTTTTGTTATCATATTCTAATATATTAATTAAGCTCAATGAAAATATGAAAATTATTATCATATATGAAGTATTACCTAGCATACCTAAATTCTTATATACATCGCACAACATATCTAATGCACATATGTTTACTCCTTCTATAATCCCTGTATTTATGTAATTTCCCCCAATTATAGTTATTAACACAAACATCATAGTATATGCTATCAACATCCTATACTTTATTGGCTTGATGCATCTACAAAAATCCTTAATCCACTTTATAAACATCACTTCTTACTCCTGTAAAACAAAATAGAACAAATGTAATAATAGAAACAACAATAAATTCACCCATAATTATTGAAAAATGTTGATTTCTAGAAAGATATAAAAAACTTGAAGGTACAAATTTTAGTCCATCAAATATCTCACCCAAAATAGTAACTACAATATTTAATATGAAAGGTACAAATAGCACTATATATTTATTCTTTATAACTTTACTAGCACATAATCCTATAGATGCAAATGTTCCTGAATATAAAAAATATATTCCTATCCACATAATTGTATATAAATGTGCATTACTATAAAATAAGTCAGTAAATAATCCGCCTTTCATAATAATTTTTCCTGTTAATATAGGATCTGGTTGTACACTAGGTTTTAACATAATACATAGTATATAATTTAATAACAAAGGTAGTGAAAATGCTACTCCACTCACAATAAAATTTGCAAAATACTTATTAATAAAATACTTAACTCTACTTTGTCTTGTATACATACTTTGTATAATGCCACTTTTCATGTCCTCAATATATGAATCTGAAAAACTAAACGCACTTATTATAGGCATAATAATTATTAAAATATTTGCAAAAGGATTAGAATTAAAAAACATAAAACCCGAAAAAGAAGTTGAAACATATCCTCCTATATACTGACTTAATATGTCTTCATTATTCCAAACAACCTTAAAAACATCCCAAAGATTTATTAAACAAATTATGCTAACTAATAAAATCATTAGCTTAAACGAATTTCTTGAAAATGCTCTTTTTAGTTCTGAAAAAAACATAAACTTTATCCCCTTCTTTCTTTATGATTTTAAATATTTTCCATTTTAACAAATAAATCAACTTTTTTCAATTTTTGATTCTCGACATTTATTCTTTTAATAACTTTTTCTTATATATAGTAATTAAAGCAATTAATAAAATTACAGATAATCCTGAAAGCATAAATATATATCTTAGTCCTATATAATCTGCTAAAATTCCTGTTACTCCAACTGACATTGACATAAAGAACATGACTATTACATCTGATATTCCTAAAACTCTTCCCATTAATTCTTGAGGTATAGCTTTTTGCTTAATTGTCATAGCTGCAACACTTGTTATACACATAGCTATTCCAATTACCAAATATGATACTAATGTTATTTGAAATACTTTTGACATTGAAAAAGCTGACATTCCTATACAAAGCAATACACAACCAATAATAATTATATGTATATCATTAAACTTCTTTTTAGATATACAATTTAAAATCGCAGTTCCAATAATAAATCCTATACTTAAAGCTGCTTCTAATATTCCAAAGAACTTTACATCTAGCCCTAAAATATCTTGTATAAACAATACACTCAATGTACTAACTGGTGCTGTAACTATATTTAGAATTATTGATATAAGCAAAACTAATATAATAACTTTACTTTCAATAATATAATTAAACCCTAATTTTAATTCTTTCAATATTTCTCTAACACTTGAATGTGAAGCCTTTTTAATATTGTTTTCCACATAATATATTTTATAAATGCAAATAGCTGCTAAGAAATACGATATAGAATCAACAGTAAAAACAATTTTCAAATTAAATAAAGAAGAAATCATCCCACTAAAAACTGGCAACACTACTCTTAATACCTCATTTACACTTGTTAATAATGAATTAGCTCCTAGCAAATCTTCTTCTTGTACAAGAATTGGTATCATAGAATATTTTGCTGGAGAAAAGAACAAATCTAGTGTAGTCATCAAGAAACTAATAGCATAAATATAATAAATGCTTAAATTATCTATATAAACAAAAAACAAAAGAGATAATATTAAGAAGCCATTTATAATATTAACAATGCACATTACTTTCTTTTTATCAAACATATCAGAAGCAAGTCCTGCAAAACTTCCAAAAAGCACATAAGGAATCATAGAAGTTATTACATATCCTCCAATAGATGATGCTGACCCATATTTAGTACTTATATACCACATAATAGCAAAATAATGAAGATTAGAACCTGTCAGTGAAATTATTTCACTCAATATGAGCCATCTAAAATTTGTATTTCTAATTAATTTCAATAAGTTTTTGTCCTTAATATATATCACTCCTTAACAAACACATTTCTAATTTCCACTATTTATCTGAGTCAGCCATCACATTTTTATAGATTAGTAATTTTTGATACTACTTGAAGGAGCAATTACAATTAAACATCCAGGTTGTATATTATTTAAAATATTAACCATTGTTCCTCTTGGAACACTTACACAACCAGCAGTTCCTCCCCCTGTTGAACAATGTAAAAATATAGCTGAACCTTTTCCTTTTTGACATGCTGAATTATACTCAATATTAATTGCATAAGCATAAGCTTGAGTATGATCTACAATATGTTCAGCAGAATTCCAGTCCTTTGCGACATTTGCAACATTTACAAATTTATTGTAATGACTTGAATTAACATCATCTACCCAATAATGATTTCCATTAACCTGTGTGTAACTTAAGCTTGTTCCTGGATTTCCATTAATTCCAAAAGCTTGTCCAAAACCATAAACACCAATAGGAGTCTTACCATCTCCTTCACGTTTATTACCTGTCATTCCATTATAACCAACATGACCATCTACAGAAAATTGCTGTTTCCATAATCCATTTACCTTAGTATGCATTGAAACTGTAGCACTACTTCCACCATTACCACTTACAACTATAAGTTGAGATGTTTGATGTGATACTTTTAAATTTGCTACAAAACTTTGATTCTGTTGTGGTACTTGCTGTGCAGGTTGTTGCTGTTGTTGCACAGGTTGCTGTTTTGGAGTTTCTGTACTATTTTGTACTGTTTCAGCATTGTTTTGTGCTGCTTCTTCACTCTTTACTTCTTCATTTTTATTCTGCTCCTCATTAGTACTTTTATCTTCTTCATTCTCTGCAGATTCTTCACTTTCTAAAGTTTCATCATTTTCTAACACCTCTTCATCCTCTGATGATGGTGCTGAATAACAACTTTTATTTGACTTATAGATATTACTTCCTATAATTAATCCTCCAATACATCCAATTAATCCAGCAAACAAAATCATATTCTTTTTATTCACTTTTAATTTTTTACAAATATTTTTCATTTTATCCCACCTTTGTATTTATTACACATAATATAATAACACACAATATCTATTTTTTACAATTAAAACAAATAAATAGCAAAAGCTACTTAAAAATCTCTTAATTTCACAAATATCTATACACCAGTTCTAAATCTATAGCTAAAGCCTTGCTCATTTGGAACAGTCACCATATACTTTTTGCACATTTCATAAATTCTCGAACCAATTCCCTCATCAACTACTAAAAGCTTCTGAATTGTATTTTCACAGCTAATTATCATAGGAAGACTGTTAACATATCTATAATTGACAATCTCAAAAATTATATTAATCTCAGATAAAGAAATCTTTCCCTTAAATAAATCATCAATAAGTAGCACATCACATCGCTCATACCTTTTTAATTCCTTCTTATAAAAATTTTCATTCTTAAAATTGAGTTTAATATTAGTAACCACATGTCTATAAGGCATGTATACAACTCCTACCCCTTCATTCATAAGATTAATTGCTGTAGCAACAGCTATATGAGTTTTCCCACTACCAGGTTGTCCACATAGCAAAAGACTATTCTGCCTTAGTTTTTTTATCTTATTAAAATCATTAAAATAAGCTATAGCAGTTTCTTTAAGCAATTTAGAATACTTATTCCAAGACTTAAAATTACCAAATGTTAAATTAACACTATCAAGATTCATGCCAAAATCTTTCCATTGTTTCTTCATCTTTTCTTGCTCCCTACAAATACAACTATACGCATAGCTTGTCCCATCCTTACGTTTTCCCAAAATCCACCCAGTATCCTTACACTTTTCACATTTATATGAGCTCTTTAATACATTCTCTTTCTTCATCTGTAAGTTCTCTTGTCTTTTCTGGTTTAATGTTCTTAAATTTTGAACCATCTCCATTAGATTTAGATCCAACTTCTATAACCTCCTTAGAAGGATACCCTTCCCTTCTCCAATTTTTAAGTATTCCATTTATATACTTCATACTGAAAATATTAGTTTGTAAAGCTCTATCTATTGCCATCTTTACATACTTTTCACCATGCTCTTTAGCTGCAATATTCAAAGCACCTATGCTAAGACATCCTATTTGCCCTGTAATTTCTTCAAAGTAACACAAAAGTCTAAATCCTGCTTGCTCATCATTACTCTCTTCTCTCTCTATATCTTCTTCTTTATCTTCTTCTTCTTTCTTATTCTGTTGCGTTACTGTAACGTTACTTTTTGTTACAATATCCTCAGATTCTTTTTTACGTTTTCTACACTTAGCAACTCTTTGCCTAGTTTGCTCCCTTATTCGCTCCATTCCCTCAACATTCTGATATTTTTCCCAATTAATTATCTTTATTTTATTATCATCTTGTATGTCTATCATTTTAAATTTTTTAAATACTGTTAATGCAAGCCTTATTGAATTTATAGGCCTATTAAACAAAGTAGATAGCATATCATCTGTATAAGGTATCCTATCACTTAAACATATAAATCCATCAGCATTACTTTTTCCAGCCTGAACTAAAAGCCTCATCCATATATAATGAATAGTATCCCTCTCAGGCATTGCATCTATAAGTTTTATCTTCTCATTATCAAACATGTCAATAAAAACCTTTATCCACTTAATTTCACTCATTTTTTATTCCCTTCCACAAATTTTTACCCCATTAATATGAAAAAACTTACCCTTTGTATAATTTAATCTTTTAATTTGCCATCAAAAAATATTTTATTAACCTCTTCCTTATTAAGGTTTAACAAATTACATATGTTTAGTACTTCATTTAATTTAAATTCTAATTTGCCTAAAGACTTCTGATTATAGCTTTTATGACTGATATTCAGCTCTTTTGCAAATTCCTCCTGAGTTCTATACTTTAAAATCCTCATGCTTTTAAGTAATTTCTTATTCAAATCTCAACACTCCTTTTACTTTATTTCCCAATTCTCAATTATAGTTTAACTTACCATTCGGTAATTGTCAATATTTTCCTTATAATTTTGGTAATTTTTTGTGTATTTTTACCAAAAGCATTTATAATTATGGTAAGTATCAAGGAGGAATAATTATGAAAACAATCGGAGAAAAGATTCTTATATTGCGTGAACAGTTAAACATGAAACAAAAAGAATTAGCAAACTTAGCAGGAGTCACAGAAGCTACCCTCTCTAGATATGAAAATAACAAAAGAGAACCCCGAGGGGAAATAGTTACTAGACTCGCTAAAGTTTTAAATGTGTCAACAGACTATCTTTTAGATAACGAAATTTCATCACAAGACTATAATTCTCTAAGTAAAAATGAAATTATAGATATTGAAAAGGAAGCTGAAAAGATGATAGATAAAATAGATACAGCTAAAAACTTAGAATTCTGTGGGCAAATTGCTGATGAAGAAGATAAAGAATATCTTAAAATTGCCTATCAAAAATTTTTAATGGATGTTAGAGTCTATAACAAACAAAAATATACCCCTAAAAAGA
Organism: Clostridium sp.; assembly: GCA_015058375.1. Lineage (GTDB taxonomy): Bacteria > Bacillota > Clostridia > Clostridiales > Clostridiaceae > Clostridium. The sequence goes on along the minus strand of SVCK01000043.1, from coordinate 3,193 downwards.
ACAATAGATAAAAGGGTTTGGGTCTGAATAGTGGGGGGATGTTCATGGTCAATATTGAATGTGTAATTAAAAAAACTATAAAGACATATAAAACAAATGATGCATTTACAATATGCAAATGTATGGGAATAAAAATATATGTACTATCTTTAGGAAAAAATTTAGAGTCACATTATTTGTATAAAGACGGAATAGGTGTACTATTTATCAATAAATGCCTATCAGAATATAGAAAAAATTTTCTATGTGCTCATCAGCTAGGGCATTTAATTTTACATAATAAACTAGGTAATTATTCCATTTTACAGGATAAAGAAGCAAATCAATTTGCTGAAACTTTTTTAAAACTATGTGAAATTTACAAACAAATGCAAGTCCAACAGGTCCATTAAGGAACTTAATTTTTTCAAGTTCCGTCCCTCAATTAATTACCATTTTGGTAATGTAAAAAAGCACAATTATCTTTCTTAATAATTGTGCTTTTTTGCTGTATTTATGATTTTATTCTTTTTTTAATATATCAAGAGTATGAGCTGCTGCTCCTAAAAGTTCTGGTCTTTCACATGTTGCTAGATGATAATCAATAAACATTTTAAAACTTTCCTCATCCATAGCTTTAAGCTCACGCCTTAAATAATCTGCTGGTCCATCTGCTGAAATAAGTTTTATTCTCTTAAGTCCTCCAGCCATTTGTGAAATCTTTTCTATATCCTCTATTCTCACATAAGAAAATAAATCTTCAGGATCTGAAAGAGTTTGAAAATCTTTAGACAGCTTATTTTCTTTCATAGCTTCTTTAATATTACCTTGTCTAAAACAGTAAGTTATTACACTAAACTCATTCATGCAATAAGCAATTAATATAGTTCCACCCTTTTTAGTTACTCTCTTAGCTTCAGTTAATGCCTTTACCTTTTCTTCTAATGTAAACAAGTGATACATAGGCCCAAAAATTAGAGTAACATCAAAATGATTTTCTGGAAATCTTGATAAATCTAAAGCTGTTCCTTGAAATGCTTTAGCACTACTTTTCTTAGCTTTTAAAGTACCAAGATTATGTTTTACAAGTTCAACTGCTGTAATATCATAACCTTCATTAGCAAGTGCTACAGAATATCTTCCAGTCCCTGCTCCTACATCTAATAGCTTTGCACGTTTATCTTCTCCAAGATACTCATGTATATATTTCATAGAAGTTATATATTCAACCTGTCCATGTCTTCTCGTTAATCTCTTATCTTCACAAAATTTCATATAGTAATCATTTAATAAATCTGCCATTTGTCTTATGCTCCCAATCTACTTTTCATATTCCATCTACTTATTATATAAATTATAAGCCTTAATTGTCTATCTATTTTTTAAATGAATTCTATTTCTTTTAAATATTTTATCATCTTACTTATAACAGATTCATTAACTTCATGCCACTTAAATCCTAATCTCTTTAAAATCATTTCGCTCTTTTCATTAAATGTAATAGCTTCAGTTGAAACTTCTTCTCCATAAACTTCTGAATATACAATTAAATTATTAATAGTATCTTTTAATCTATCATCCTTGTACATTTCTTTAAGCTTATTTATATAATTTTCACCCTTTAATAGATTCATTTCTACTCCAGAAGCTCTTAATAATTTTACAAAATCTATATTTGATATCTTATTAGGATTATATAAATGATAAATTTCATTATTTAAATTATTTATATCAAAAAGTTTTACTATAGCATGACTTACATCATTTATAAATGAAAACTCAATAAAATCTAAACTGCTCTCTTGTAATATTCCTAATTTTATATAAGACTTAATTCTTTGATAGAAAGCATTATCTTCTATATTTTTCTGAAATATTCCTGTTTTAGAATCCCCAACAAGATTGCCTACTCTATAAATATTAGTATTTATTCCTTCATTTCTTGCTTTTATAAGTATCTTCTCTGCTTCAAGCTTTGTAGATACATATATATTTTCTAATTTTTGTCCTAAATCACAGTCATATTCAGTAAACATTATTCTTGACTTATTTTCTATTGTTCCCATAGACACACTTATAGTTGAAACATGATGAATATCTTTCTTTTTATTAAGCTTAGCAAAGTCAATCATAAATTCTACAGCTTTTACATTTATGTTATAAGAAGCTTTATAATCACCATAATGCTTAACATTAGCAGCACTATTAATTATACAATCAATATTTTTTGAAATACTTTCATACACTTCTTTATTAAGTCCAAAATATTCTTTTGTTAAATCTCCTCTATAAATCTTAATTCTGTCACCATACTTTTCAAATACATCACATTTAAAATGGTAATTATAAATATTTTTAATTCTTAGTTTACTATCTTCAATATTTTTGCCTCTTACTATTAAAGAAATATTGTAATTAGTATCTTCTAAAAGTTTATTTAATATATTTATTCCTAAAAATCCTGTCGAACCATTTAGTAAAACTTCTTTATAATTTTTGTATTCATCTAACTTTAAATTCAAGTATTTTTGATTTTTTAAATTATATTCTTTAACCCCTTCTAATGGAGATAAAACCTCTTCTTCTGCTGATGAAAAAGCCTTTTCTAAATCTAATTTTTCTATATAGCTTGTCTTTGAAAATGATACTCTTTTAGCTAATTCTTCTATAGTCTTGCTTTCAAAAACATCATTAACATTTATACTAAATTCATCTGATAACTTAAGCATAAATTTTATAACTTTTAGAGAAGTTCCTCCATAATCAAAATAGTCATCTTTAACTCCTAAACCTTCTGCTTTTGTAATTTTTATCCATTCTTCTAACAATCTTTTTTCAATTTCATTTCTAGGTGCTATATAGCTTTTTGATTTTACTGATATTTGAATCTGACCTAGAGCTTTTTTATCTATTTTTCCATTTACAGTTAAAGGCATTTTATCTAAAGTTACAAAGTAAGATGGAATCATATATTTAGGAAGAGTCTTTCTTAAATATTCCTTTAGCTTTTCTTTACTACCTTCCTCATTATAAACTATAAAGGCACATAAATATTTCTCATTATTTTCATCTTCTTTTATAATAACAGTTCCTTCTTTAACACTATCGCAGCTTAAAATTTTATTTTCTATCTCTCCTATTTCAATTCTAAATCCTCTTATCTTAACTTGATCATCTATTCTACCTAATAATTCAACATTACCATCAGGCAAAT
>SVCK01000042.1 GCA_015058375.1 Clostridium sp. | reverse complement strand
CTTACCTAAAAAATACATTCCAGCTATATCCCCAGTTAAATTTCCAGTTATATAAGCTAGTCCTTTTTCTTCATAAGTATCATTTACACTCTGACCCAAATTATCTACTAAAGTAGCTCTGGATCATGAATAAAATCCCTAACCCCTTTAACAAAATTACTTACTTGCCTTTCACAAGGTTTTAGAAAATCAGGTGAATCTCCAAATAGTAAATTACAGCCATGACCAAATAGTTCTCCTATTAAAAATACAATTCCTACTATTGCTGAAACATTAATCTCTTATCTTACTTCACTGCATTATTAAAATTATGCATTAATTTTCTTTTAATAAAATCTGTATTAATTGTTCTTATTAAATAGTCTAAGCATTTTAAAATGTTCTTCGCTTAATTTTTTAGTAAGTTTATTATAAATTTTGCAGTGAAATATTTTATTTACTATTTAATATATTCTACTGAGCCTATAAATTTAAATTCATAGTCTTTATTATTTACACTACCTACATTTCCATCATATTGAAAATTATAAAGTAGAATCCCCGCATTAAATTTTACTACTGATACTCCATCAACTAGCTTCTCATATTTTGGTATTATTATATCCCCATATGAACATCCTGAAATAAGTTCACTGATTGAATTAGCCTCTTTTTCACGACATACTCTTTCTATGCAATCTTCGTCGAAATCGTCAATGTCAATATTAAAATCTTGTAAAAACTGTGATGGCAACCAGTCTCCATCATCTGTATAGACAAGTTCAACATACTCTAAAAGTTCCTCGTCTGATTTTGAGTTACCAATCCACAAAGATACATATCCTTCTTTTTCCATATATTTATTCTACTCCTTTACTTTAATCTAAGTCCTTCTGGTAAAGCATCAACTCCACCTTTAAGTCTATAGTTAGCCCAATTATTAAATTCACCACTTTTTACTGTGGGAACTTTTATTTTTCCTTCAGCTTGACTTACACCCTTAATAGCCAATCTTTCATTAAATTCTCTTTCAAGCCTTGCGAAATCACTATTGGCTAATAACCTACTTAGTTAATTACTAATTCTAAAATTTTAATATTCTGTAATAGCCCAATACTTTTCACCTTCATTTACATTTACCCATTTCTGAAAAGTATCATTTAATATTTTTTTAAAACCTAACTTCTTTAAGTCATATGATCTTGGACCTGTTTCTAATAATACCATTTTTCCCTTTTTTTCACGTATAAGGAAACTATCATTATTATATTTAAAACATAAAGTTTTTCTATATACTCTACTACATTCATTTCTAGAAATCATCTTTGAATATATACCCATAAATTCTTCAAATCCCTTATCAAATCGATTTCCATAGATTTCAATTAAATTTTCTCCTTCTATTGAGCATTCATATCTTCTATCATTATATATTGCATACAAACAATCATATTTCATATTAGCTTACCACCTTCCACCATTTGTTTTTATATCTTATTGCAACTATACGTTCTGTATTTTTTACCTATTCCACCTTCAACATCTTTAGTAACTCCTGTTCCTAAATAAGGTGCATCATTTAAAAAGGTATGTTGTAAATCTAATCCTAATATTTCTTTAGCTACATTATTACAATTATGCAGTATTCATTTTTCTTATCTTGATTGATTTGACAGTATTATAATATTACTATTTTTTATGCAGTTATTTAATTCTTTATTATGCATCTAGTTATTATTTATTATTTCATCTATTGATACTTCTTTATCTTGTATTAAATCATAAAATCCTATGTGTACATCTTTTTCATATAACCAACATAAATCAGTTCCATATGGTGCATCGAATATCTCTAACATTACTGGTGCTATCTTATAAATTGAATTCGCACTTAAAATTGTAAAATTTCTACTATCACTAACATATTCATCATCATCTTTTTCAGAATATAAATTCCATCCATTTAATTGTGGTATTGAACTCTCTTCCCTAAAGGAATATTTTACAGGTATTCCTTTTAAGATATTTTTTGAAACAATAAATCCACCATAATCATTATTATTTATCTGCATTTCTAAACTCCTCTACTATTTTAATAAAATCAGTTCTCCATGAATATTCATTTGCATAATCAATACATGATTTTCCAAAAACATCTTGTTGCAATAAATTCAATCCTGTATATTCATCTATTATATTGATATTCCCATTATAGAATTTTTTAACATCATCATATGTTCCTTCTCTTACCGCATCAAAAATATTAGTAATCCTCAAATATATCAATCTCCTTACTTATTTTATATTATTCAAATTTATGACTTCTATTTGCTGATGGAGTTTCTAATCTATAATTATCAGGATTAGTTTGAAAATCCTTCAATTCATCAAGTGAACCTTTATGTCACCTATTCTTGCTATTGTATTACAACTATAAATTTCATCCAAATCAGACTTTGCTATATTTACTCGTTTTCTACAGCATGTTTATAAAATTTTTCTTGACTGTCAATATTTTATTTTCCATACTTTAATACCTCCGTGATTTAAATCAAATTCAACAATTGTTTTATATTAGTTAAATTCCTTCTTATTTTGCAACGTTTCTATATTATTTCCAACTTGCTAGATATCTCTGTTGTAATACAAAATCCATATTATTATCAACTAGAAAGAAATACATTTCCTCTAAAAATTTATCCTTGTCCTTCTTATTAATAATAAAATATTTATCAAATGCAGATTCCCCACCAATACCAACATTTTCTATTGATGCCAAATTCAAATCTTCTCCAAATTCCCATACCAACATTGGTATTGTTAAATTATATCCTTTATAATTCATATATACTTCATCTTTATCATTTATTTCACAAATCTTAACTTTTAAATCAATATCTTTATTTTTATACAAGATAAACTCTTGTTTATCTATAATATCCCATAACATATATATCCCCCCTAATAAGTATCAAAATAAATATCATACAGTCCAGTACATGCATCCATTGCTGGATTTCCTTTTGTTGTCGATTTAATAATTTGTTCTGGTGTTTTGCCTGCTTTTATTAAGTTTTCATATGAATTTTTTTCAGCCCTCGCCAATGCAGCTTCATATCCTTCTATATTTTTGATATTACCATTTAAGTCTATATATTTATTTAAGCTACCATCTTCTCTAGGTCGATATCCATATACTGCATTAATTAGGATCTTCAACAGCATCTAATAAAACCTTTGGGTTATCTGATGGATTATGTTTATATTGAAATTTAGCTTTACTTACCCCCTTAGTAGCCAATCTTTCATTAAATTCTTTTTCAAACCTTGCAAAATCACCGAAGTTAGAACTTTCTCTAGCAAGTCTACTCTCTTCTATATTCTTAAGAACTCTATTTCTAATATCAAGATCATCTACAGCACCTATTT
>SVCK01000041.1 GCA_015058375.1 Clostridium sp. | reverse complement strand
TGTAATTTTAGTTGATGATGTTCTATTCACATGTAGAACAGTTAGAGCAGCTATTGATGCATTAATAGATTCAGGAAGACCAGCAGCAGTACAGCTTGCAGTTCTTATTGATAGAGGACATAAGGAATTGCCTATAAGAGCTGACTATGTAGGTAAGAATATACCAACTTCAAAATCAGAGAAAATTGCAGTTCATATTAAAGAAATTGATAAAGATGATGATTCTGTAAAGATATATGAAAATTAACACAAGGAGAAATATTAATGGAGTATAATTTAATAGCTACTACTACATTTGGTTTAGAAGGAATAACTGCCAAGGAGTTGAGAGCTTTAGGATATGATGATGTTAAAACAGAAACTAGTAAAGTAAGCTTTACTGGAGATGAAATGGATATAGCTATAGCTAATATTCATTTAAGAACTGCGGATAGAGTGCTTATTAAAATGGCCGAGTTTGAAGCAAGGACTTTTGAAGAATTATTTCAAGGTACTAAAAAGGTAAATTGGAGTAAGATTATACCTAGAAATGGTAAAATGCATGTTGTTGGTAAATCTGTGAAATCAACATTACATAGTGTTCCGGATTGTCAATCTATAGTTAAGAAAGCAATAATAACACATATGAGTGAAGCTTATGGAATAGATAAGTTTGAAGAAAATGGACCTGTTTATAGAATTGAAGTTGCTATTTTAAAGGATAAGGTTACATTAACAATTGATACTTCTGGTTCAGGTTTACATAAAAGAGGATATAGAGAAAATTCAGGAGCAGCACCACTTAAAGAAACTTTGGCAGCAGCAATGGTTCTTCTTTCAAGATGGCAGGAAAATTATGAACTTATAGATCCTTTTTGTGGGTCAGGAACTATTTTGATAGAAGCTGCAATGATAATGTTAAATATTGCACCAGGTATAAATAAAGAATTTGTATGTGAAACATGGCCTACTATGCCTGGATATGTGTTTAAACAGGTAAGAGAAGGAGCTAAAAGGGCAGAAAAAAGGAACAAAGATATTAAACTTATAGGATATGACATAGATACTTGGGTTCTAAGGACTGCTGAAAATAATGCGATAAAGGCTGGCGTAAAAGATTATATAGAATTTCAAAAAAGAGACTTTAGAGAGTTTTCAAATAGCAAAAAATATGGATTTATTATAACAAATCCTCCATATGGGGAAAGGTTAAGTGACAAAAAAGAAGTAGAAGAGTTATATAAGATATTTGGAAACTATAAAATTCAGTATGATAAATGGGAATTTAATGTATTGACTTCTTATGAAGGGTTTGAAAAGCCATTTGCAAGAAAGAGTACTAAAAATAGAAAGTTATATAATGGAAAGTTAAAATGCTACTATTATCAATATTTTGATAATGATAAGATTAAAGGTCATGGAGATACAGTGATTCAAGAATTGATAAGAAATTCATAGAATTTAAGTGAAAAGAAAGGGGTGCATTAAGCATCCCTATTTTTTAAGTATATTTAAAGTATTAAATTTTTCTGGATCTACATAAATAGTTTTATTTGTATAATATATTACCATTCCAGGTTTTGCACCATTAGGTTTTCTTAAATTTTTAACTTCTGTATAATCTACAGCTACCTTAGAATTGTTTTTTCCTTTACTGTAGTGAGCAGCGATTATAGCAGCTTCACTTAGTGTATCATCATCGATATCTTCAAAGCTTTTTATAATAACATGAGAACCTGGTATTTCTTTTGTATGAAGCCAAATATCATTTTTATGTGCAAATTTTAAACTTAAATAATCATTTTGTATATTGTTTTTACCTACATAAATATCAAAACCTTTTGAAGTGACAAAATGAAGTGGAGCATCATTTTTATTTTTCTTTATTCCCTTTTTAGAAGATTTAAATTTTAAGTATCCAGTTTCCATAAGTTCAGATTTTATTAAATCTATTTCGTCATAAGAATCAACATTTTGTATGTTAGTTAATACTGAATTTAAATAAGTAAGTTCATCTTCATTCTTTTTAAGTTGTTCTATAGCCCATGTTTCTGATTTTTTTAATTTATTATATCTTTTATAGTATTTTTGAATATTTTCAGAAGCACTTTTATATGGATCTAAAGTTATTTTAATGTATTCTTCTTTTTCAGAATAGAAGTTAAGTAAACTAACTTCTTTATCTCCAGGTTTTATAGTGTAAATATATGATGTTAATAAGTCACCTTTAATTTTATAAATATCTTTCTTTTTGCCTTCTTTTATATTTTCGTTTAAAATTTTAGATTTCTTATTGCATCTTTCTATATTAGTATGTATAAGTTTTTGCAAATCTGTAGATCTACTTGCTAATCTTTCTTGCTTGTCTTTAGTGCTGAAAAAATTATCGAGCATTTTAGATGGAGAATTAAAAGTAATAGTCTTATATCCCTTAAATGTATCATTAAGTTCACAACAATAAAAATCTTTATATATATCATCTTTATCAGCATAGATGTAGAATAAATTATTAGATGATAATCTTTGATTAAAAGAATTTATTAAATCATATATATTATCGAGATTTAATGTTGAAGCATTAATGTCATTATATTCTCTAAATAATTCTTCAGATAGTACTTTTGAAATTCCAGTAAATGTTGAAAAGAAAAAATTATTATCAAATTTTATGTTATTTTCATTAATAAAATTATTTAAATTATCTTTTGTAAAAGCTAAAGGATTTAATTTTTGAGAAGCAGGTGGATATACATAGGTAACTCCAGGATATAAAACTCTATAACTGTTAATATCCGGTGTAATATGTTTGATAGATTCCATAACTTTATTATCTATATCTCTAACAAGAGTAATGTTTGAATGGCGTCCCATAATTTCTACAATTAAAGAATATATACTATTGAATCCCATTTCATCAGAAGCTTCAATTTTAAATATAACTATTCTATCACAATCTTTTTGAGTGATATCAATAATTTTTCCTCCAAGTAAGTATTTTCTCATAACCATTAAGAACATTGGAGCTTTAAGAGGGTTTTCTTTTGAGATATCAGTAAAATGAATACGCGGAAATTTTGAAGAAGCTGATAAAAGAAGTTTATAATTTTTTCTATTTCGTCTTATAGTCAGTATTAATTCATCTTTTTCCGGTTGATTTATTTTATCTATTTTAGAATCTATTAATATTTCTTTTAAATTATTTAATAAGCTGTTTAGGAAAACTCCGTCAAGTGCCATAAAAATCATCCTTTCTATATATCATATAAAGTATATCATTAAATAAAAGTTAAGTTAAGGTATAAAAGTTTAATATAAAATTCATTATTAAGAAAAAACTATGATTCTAAATTTAAATTCTCTATTGTAATAAAGAAAATTTGAGAGTATCATGTTAATTGTGATAAAAAAGGAAAAATAAGATGCAGTACAAGAGGGAGACATTAATGGAGTATTTTATAAGAAATAAAATTTTAATTCTTTTAGTGAGTGTATGCTCTTTATTATTTGTTTCGTGTGAAAGTAATGTTGAAGAAAAAGTTCAAGGCGTAGATATTAAAGAGGGTGCAATAATTCAAAATGATTCTGGAGAATTTTCTAACTTTAACTTACTTGATGGAAGCTATAGTAAAGTAGAAAGCGACAAAGTTGTTGGAATCTATAATAGTAGAAATGAAAGTTATATTAGCACTAAAGATAAAGAATACTTTTATTATAATAATGGAGTTGAAAATAAAATAAATGGTGTAAGTATAGATTCTACGAATTTGAAAATGTCGAGAGATGGTAGTTATATTAGCTATTTTACTAAAGAAGATGGTATGTTTGAATTGAAGCTAAGGTCGTTAAAGGACGATTGTGAAGTAGAATTTAATTCAAATGTATATATATCAAGTACATATATGGATTGGATAGATGATGAAAATATTGTTTACTATGGAATTAATGATGAAAAAGTAAATGGTATATTTATATATAATTTAAAGAATAAAGAAGAAAATTTATTTTATAAGCTTGATAATGGAATAATTCAGTATTTAAAAAGTATTGATACAGGATTAATATGTATTCAAGAAACTGTTGATAATGGCAGGATTTTGAGGCTGATAGATAGAAATGGAGAAATGGTTCAAATTTTATCTAAGGATGTTATGAAGATAAAAGATATTTTAAGTATTGGAGATAAGTATTATTTTTTAGGAAAAATAAATGGAGGAATTGAATCAATATATAAGATAGAAAATAATAAGTTAAAAAGAGTTGTTTTCGATTTTCCAGCACATATAGATTTAGATAAGGGACTATCAAAAGATGAAGATGGAAATCTTTTATTTATAGGTGGAAGTGATAAAAACTCGTCTTTTGAGGAAATTTATAAAATAAATGCAAAAGGAACGATTAGTAAAATAAAAGACTCTGCAAGAGAATATAGTTTTGTAAATTATCAGTAAGATTTTGAATCTTGCTGATTTTTTTGCTTTTGTCTGTATATTGTTTGAACATGTGGAAATAATTATAAAAGAAATTTTATAGGAGAGATTACAAGTGCAAAATTTAATAAAACATTTAGACTTATTAATTGCTAGAAAAATAACTTTAAATCAAGCTTTAGAGTATCTTATTCTGCCACTTTATGAAAAAGATAATATTGTGTATTCAGTAGCTGTAAGTAATAGTATTAAGGCAAAAGAATTAGTTGAATTTATTTATAATAAGAGTGTTAAATTTATAATTATTAATGAGGATAAGTTATTAAAACTAATATATTCTGTTTTTAATAATAGTGAAAATTTAGAAGAAGATATTTTTAAAGAAGCAGTTAGCATGAGAGCTAGTGACATTCATTTTGAACCTATTAGAAATATAGTGCATGTTAGATTTAGAATTAATGGAAGTTTAATTTTAGTAAAAAAACTTATACTTGATGATTATTTAAAGGTTTTATCAAGACTAAAAGTAAAAGGAAATATGGATATAACAGAACGAAGAAAAGCACAGGATGGAAAAATAATAATGATGTTAGATGAAAAGAAATTTAATTGCAGATTATCTACAATACCTGTGCTTTCAGGTGAAAAGCTTGTATTGAGAATCATATATGAAGAAAAATATCAAAAACTAAGTATATTAAATTTTTCTGATAAACAGAAAGACAAGATAAAGAAAATAATGAATGCTAAAAATGGTTTGATTATTGTCAATGGACCAACAGGCTCAGGAAAAACTACAACATTATACTCTATGCTAGGTGAAATTAATAATGATGATATAAACATAACAACCTTAGAAGATCCAGTAGAAATAACTATGGATGGAGTTAATCAAATAAATCTAAATCCTAAAGCTGGTATAACATTTTCTCAAGGATTACGAGCTATTTTAAGACAAGATCCAGATGTTATTATGATAGGCGAAATAAGAGATGATGAAACAGCAAACATTGCAGTTAGAGCATCGATAACAGGTCATAAAGTATATTCTACTATTCATACAAAATCTCCTAGAGAGGTCTATTTTAGACTAGAGGATATGGGGGTTAAGGGATATCTTATAAGATCATCTTTGATAGGAATAATATCTCAAAGATTAATAAGTGTTTTATGTGAAAATTGTAAAGAATTTATAGGGGAGCAAGTTGTAAATTCTAAGAATATAAAATTATATAAAAAATGTGGATGTGATAAATGCAATGGAACAGGAGTTATAGGAAGAACATTAATTTCATCAGTATTTTATATTGATAAGTCTTTAAGAGAAAAAATTAAAAATATTCATAATGAGGAGGATTTACTTTCTAATGAAGAAATGTTTAACGTTTTAAAAAAACTTTTAGAAGATGGGAAGATTGATTATTATGATTACTTAAAATTTGTGCAAGGAGAAGAACTAGATGAAAACTAATTATAGAGCATTATTTTTAATTGCAGATAATTTAGCTGATTTATATGAAGATGGAATATCACTTATATTAAGTCTTGATATTTTATTAGAACTCCCTATAAATAAGGAATATAAGAAGAGCTTAATTAACGTAAAAAACAGTGTAATTAAAGGGAATTCTTTAGGCAAGTCATTTTATGAAAATTCAAAATTATATCCAGATTTCTTTTGTGGAATAGTTGATTTAGGAGAGAGTAGTGGTGAATTGGTATCAGCTTTAAGAAATTTAAGAGATTTCTATTTTAATGTTGATAAAGTTAAGAAAAAGGTGAAAAATTCTATTAGATATCCATTATTTGTTCTATGTGCATTATTTGTTTTATGTATTATGTTTTTAATGATTATAATTCCAAATCTGTATGAGACTTTTAATCTTATGAACAAGGATGCATCAAAAACGATTAGCTTTTTTTATGGAGTTTATGCGTATATAAAAAATAATAAAATATATTCTTTTGTTACTTTTATGTGTGGAGTTTTTATATTAGCTTTACTGTATAAATATATAAAAAGTATTCATTTAGATAAACAAAATAAAATATTTTTTAAAATTAAGTTTTTGAGGCAGTATTATGAGTATATTTTTATGAGGATTTTATCAATAATTGTAAATAGCGGAATTGAAATAAGTAAGGGATTAGAATTGTGTGTGAAATCAGTAGATATGAAGTGTATAAAGAAGGCAATAGAACAGTTAAAGGAGGAAGTTTTGCTTGGAAATGAGATGAGTGAAACTTTAAAAAAGATAGAATTTTTATCAAGCTATTCACTATCTATGATAGCAATAGGAGAAAAGGGAGGAAATATTGATGATGTTTTAAAGAAGGCATCACAAAGATTAGAATGTCAATTATTAAGAAGACTTGAGAAACTTGTAAGTTATGTTATGCCAGCTGCTATAGTATTAGTAAGCAGCATGATTATGATGTTTGTATTTGCATTTGTTATTCCAATATTTGATATGATTTATTCTGGAGTCGTATAAATGAAAAAAAGAGGTTTTACTATTATAGAGATAATAGCTGTAATTGCAATATTATCGGTTCTGTTATTGATAGGGTTTAAAGGATTTAGATATTATAAAAGTCATATACAAAGGATGAAATGTATTTCATGCATATATGATGTTAAGGAATTCTTAAGTTTTTCAAAAAAGTATTGTTATGAAAATAGATGCTCTGGTGAAATATATTTTGATTGTTGTGATGATTTTACTAAAGTATATCTTGTATGTCGAGGTAAAATAATAAAACAATTAGACATTTTAGAAAAACTAAAACTTTTAAATTCTAATTGTGTGTTTGATGACAAACGATGTGTATTGCTTAAAGTGAGTATGAGAGGGTATGTATCTGCTTTTACTCTAAAAATTACAAATGATGATTTTATTAAGGAAATAATTATTCAGGTTGGAGGAAATTTAATTTATATAAAAGATGGATAAAAGAAGAAAAGCAAGTATATTAATTGAGGATATTGCTGCTATACCTATAGTGATTATATCAATAATAATATCAGCAAGATTGTATATAGCAATGAGTAAAAATGTTGATAATGAATATATAAATTATAAAAATAAAGAAAGTTTAAATGCTATATGTAATGAAGTAAAATACAATGTTGAATTTGATTATTTAGTAAGTTCTTTAAAGAATAAAAATATATTGATACAGTATGACAAAGATTTTTTAGATACATTAATTGAAAAAAAGTTTGAGGATTTAAATAGTAATTACTCTGGGGAAAATAGAATAGAAATTAAGATGTTAGACGAGAGAGCAAGTAGTTTGAAAATTGAAGTATTACTTTATTATAATTCAAACGTTTTTAAAGAAGAAATAAAAAAAGGGCGATGGATGGACTATGTATAAAGCAAGAAAAGCAGTGACTCTTTTAGAATGTATTGCATATATTGGGCTATTAGCTATTTTAAGTCTTATATTAGTGAAAAATATAATTAATACTGATAATTTCTATATGAAAACTAGAAAAATATATAGTGATAAAAATGATATTGATAATTTGTTTATGAATATAGAGAGATTTATGGATGAAAAGGATGTAAAGAGTATTGATGTTGAGAATAATATGCTCATTATTTATAAAGGAAATTCAGAAAAAATTTTTGAAAAACAAGAAATTTTTAAGAAAGGTAATAAAATACTAATTAAGCATTATGATATAAAAAATTTTGAAGATTATAATACTTATAACACATTAGATTTAGAAGTGGATGATTTTAAAGTAAAGGTGAAGAAAAAACTTATATATTTAATTATTGAAAAAGGAGGAAGAAAATATATTAAATGTTTATAAAAAAAGAGGCTCTGTTTTAATATTTGCCGTTATTTCCTTAATGTGTGTAGCTACTTTGTCTTTATCTTTTGTCAAAAGTTGCTATATAAGAAAGCAAAATACAACTAAAGACTTTAAGAACTATGATATGTATTCTATAGGAAATTATAATGATACTTTAAGTGTGCTAAATGATTATTTTTATGAAAATAATAGATCAATTGAGCAATTAAAAGAAAGAGATTTATTTATTAATGATAATATAGAACTTTGTTATGATAATCAAATAAATAGATTTTTTATTCAATATAGGTATAAAGGGATTATATATAGAAAAATTCTGACATTAATTGAGCAGAATGATAAAATAATTTTTATTCCACAAGAAAAGAAATA
>SVCK01000040.1 GCA_015058375.1 Clostridium sp. | reverse complement strand
CAAAGTTAAGATGGTCATGACTACAAGCAATAAAGATGATGAAGAAATGGCTAAGCTTATAGGCAATAAGAAATATCAAAAGGAACTTGAAAAAGAGTTTAGGGATGAAAATAGTGACTTTAAAATAGTTATAGTTGTAGACATGTGGCTTTGTTGTGGTACAACCATTTACGTCCACACACTTTCAACAATGGATTAACTCCATTTGAAGCAAGATTTAAAAATAATTAGGTTAAAGTATTACAAAAATGCTTGACCACAATAGTTGCATCAAGGCAAGATGTTTTAGATATATTATCAAGATGGTTTTCATATATTTCAATTTTTGTCGTGGTTCTAGCAGTAATTATAAACTTTATTTCAGCTGTTAATATTATAAATATTTTATCAGTATCAATTAAAGAAAAGTATAAGTCAATTGCAGTGTTTAAAGTAGTAGGAGCATCTGGAAAACAAGTGAAAGAAATATTCTTGAAACAAAGCTTTTTACTAGGGGTAAAAGGAAGTATTATTGGTACAGTTATAGGAGCTATAGTGTCACAGATCGCAATTACCATTTTAGGATGGTCTAATTATTTGACACTTTTAATAGTTGCTATTTCGTTAATTATAGGTATAGCAACAGCATCATTTGCAGGATATTTAGGATCAAGAAAAGCAGAGAAGACTAAGATATCTGTGTTATTAAATGAAACAGAATAATTCTTTTTTTTCATAAAAAAACAGCTTTCTATGATATTTATTTTATCATAGAAAGCTGTTTTGTTTGCTTATAAATTTCTATACTAATTTTAAAGTAATTCTTTTCTTAATTCATAACCAGTTTTGCAAGAAAGATAAGCAGGAGGAACATCAAATACTGTTATAGCACCAGTTTTTCCTTCTTTAGACATTCTATTAATAGCTCTTGCATAAGCAACTAAAACGCTTGCTGTAAATTCTGGATTACTATCAAGATTTAATGAGTATTCAATTTTGTGTTTATTACCATTTCCAGTAACACCAGTTCTTATGACAAATCCACCATGAGGAATACCAGAGTGATTTTTATTAAATTCATCTTCGCTTATGAAATTAACTTCTGTATCATAATCAGAAAAATAGTTTGGCATTGTTTTAATGTCTTTTTCAATTTTAGCCTTGTCAGCCCCATCTTCTGCTACAACATAACATACTCTAAGATGTTTTTCTCTAGTAGTAAGTTCAGGATTAGCACCACTTCTTACCTTTTCTAAAGCTTCATCCTTAGGAATAGTATATTGCTTACCATTCTTAACACCTTCAACTCTTCTTATAGCATCTGAGTGACCTTGACTTACACCTTTACCCCAGAAAGTATAATCTTTACCGTTAGGTAAAATAGCATTACCATATAATCTGTTTAATGAGAATAAGCCTGGATCCCAACCTACTGATATTATACCTAAAGTTCCTGCCTTTTTAGCAACAGAATCTACAGCATCGAAATGTGCTGGAATATTAGCATGTGTATCAAAGCTGTCTACTGTATTAAACATAGCAGCTATTTCAGGAGTTTGTTTTGGAAGATCAGTAGCTGAACCACCACAAAGAATCATAACATCAACTTTGCCCTTATATTCTTCAATTTTTGAGATATGTACAGCTTTAGAACCATCATCTAATACAAGATTATCTCTTCTAGAGAAAACAGCTATAAGTTCCATATCATCATTTTGTTTTAGTGCATTTAGAACTCCACGACCAAGGTTACCATAACCAATTACGCCGACTTTTATTTTATTTTGCATGTTATAGCCTCCATCTATTATTTATTTGCTTATATTTTAGCACATGTTTTATTGCCATCAAAGGCTTAATTATGAAATTTACATGAAAAATTAATTTTAGTAACAGTTATTTTAGCTAGATTTTTTTATAAAGTTATGAGCATATAAGTTGTTTTTCAATTTTAAAGATTTTAAACAGATTTTACATTTTTGCTCACCATCTAAGTTATAGCTTGCTAAGTAATACTTGTTATCTATATATTCTTGATACAATAAATAGATTTCAAAATTTTTATAATCATAGTAGCAAATTGGATTTAAACAATTATCCATGCTGTAGTTTTTTAAAGTAAATTCTTCTATAAAATTATCTGTACTTATATCGAAACTATAAACTTTTCCCGACAAAGTAGGATAGTATATTTTATTATCTTTAAAAAATATAGCATTAGTTGATATAGGATAATACGAATCTCCATCGGAACTAGAATTAAAAGTAATTAAATCTAATGTGTTTTCAATTGAAAGAGAATCCTTTGAAATTTTTAAAATACTTATTTTATTCCTATCTCGTATTACAAATGCATAGATGTAATTATTTAAAACTATCATTCTAAAATTACTTTCAACCTCATAATCAAAGACTAGATTGTTACTTTGTATATTTATATCATTTATATTATTTATAGAAATTTTTTGAATCTGCTTATTATTTCTATTAGTCATATCATCAGTTAAAAGAAAAATATTATCTTCATCATTACCATAAGAATTTATAAAGCCTTTTATCTCATGAATATAATTATTTTCTTTACTACCAATAATAATTTTTGATGAATAATAATTTGTTTTAAATGATCCATTACATAAAAAGTAATAAACATCCTCATTTAAATTACCTGCCATAGTATATCCTACAGTATCTTCATTTAAATCAACATTTTGGTTTTCTATATCTTTATTTAATTTAGCTAAACCATCTTTAGTTTGAAAAATTAATTCGTTATTAAAGTTTACTAAACCTGAAAAGGGATAAGCGTATGTATTAAAATATTTCACTTTTCCATCAGAATTAAATTCAACTAATGAGGCATTACCTTCTTTATACATAACATCAGTAGAAGAAGGAGCAAAATATGCAACCCATGTTTCTTTATCTTCGTTTTGTTTAAAGATAAATAGCATAGAGGCTACTATAAAAATAATTAATGTAGGTATTATTATATATAGTTTTTTAGTCATATCTTATCCCCCTAGAGATTAACTTATAGTTTAATAAGTTTTGTATACTTTTGATAATTTATGATTTAGGATATCTTTAGGATAAACTCCAAGTCCTTCATTTGAATCAATATCAAGATTTCCTGCTTGCTTATAAGCAGACCATACTAATTTTGAACAGTTTTTATCTCCATCTGTACTTGTTAATCTATTAGTTGCAAAGTTGTAAGAATATTTACATCCAATTTGAGACCAAGCCCAATTTGCAGCACCATTTTTAATTGATTGTTCAACACCATCTAATGTAAAAATCTTAGATCCTTTAGACACTTTTTTATTAAGTCTGCTTAAAGTTCTAACTCCATCACGTGGCATAGATTCTACTATAGTGTCGCTAGTATAGTAAATACCAACATGTCCATGTTCAACATTTGCTGTTGTTGATGGTTCATAAAATATATCACCTATATTTTTGCAAGCATCTAAGGTATAAACTGATTTTGGATTATCATCAGATGATGCTGCTGCTTTAACATTTAATCTGCTACGAGATGTCATTCTTTCTCTTTTATCAAGTGCATTTTGAAGTTTTAGTTCATTTAAGATTTTGTCTTCAATTTGTTCCTTTGATAAATTTTGTGAATAGGCTGCATCATTAATACTTTGTTCTAATTCTTCATAAGTTACTCCAGGCATTAATGATAGAATTTCGTCAGTTTTTGTAGTAGCACTAACACTTATACTGCTAACGGCAAGTAGTGATAAAGTTAGTGTACAAATTAATAATTTTTTCATTAAAATTATCCCCCTCTACATAAAGTGTAAAATATATCTCGGAATTACATAATATACAAAAAATAAATAAATTTAAAGTAAAATATCGTAAAATAGTAATATTTTGTTTTGAAAATTGATTTTACAATGATTATAGGATATTTTTGGAAAACAAAGAACGTCTGTTAATTAAAAAATTAGCCACAAATTAATTTATGAAAAAAGCAAAAATAATTTTATAGTGTTATAATAAAATGAGAAAACATGAAAGGAATGATTGAGATGGCTATGGGGGTAAATGGTTTAAAAAGTTATAATTTTTCAAGTGTAAAAGGTTCATCTACTTCATCTAAAGCAACTAGTATTAGCAAGCAAGAGAAGGCTAACAGGTATTTTAAAAAATTACAGGAAGAATATTCAGGTATTAATTTAAAGAAGAATGATATTAATGTTAGTGATAAATATGAAATTACAGTATCTTTATCGCCT